>CALFYB010000058.1 GCA_937952995.1 uncultured Caulobacteraceae bacterium | reverse complement strand
GTGGCGAACAGCAGGCAGGTGTCATTGGTCGAGGTGTCCCCATCGACCGTCACCCCGTTAAAGGTCGTGCGTGTATAGAGGCTGACCAAGGTCTGAAGGGCTGCAGGCGCTATGGTCGCGTCGGTTGCGATGAAGGCCAGCATGGTCGCCATGTCGGGTGCAATCATGCCCGAACCCTTGGTGATCCCAGCAATATGGACCGGCACGCCGTCAATCTCGGCCACGGCACTTGCGCCCTTGGGGAAGGTATCGGTGGTCATGATCGCCCGTGCGGCGTCGGCCCAGGTCCGCTGACCGCCATCGAGATCGGCTTCGAGCTCTGGCAACCGAACGGTCAGCTTGGCATCGTCCAGCACCACGCCGATCACGCCGGTCGAGGCGAGCATCACGTCGCGCTGGCGGATATCCAATCGCTTGGCCACGGCAGAGGCGACGCGGCGGGCCGCATCAGCCCCGGGCTTGCCGGTAAAGGCATTGGCACAGCCCGCATTGACCACCAGAGCACGCACATCTTCGCCATCGCTGGCCTCAAGCTGCTTCTTGCACCAGTCAACCGGCGCAGAGCCAATGGCGTGGCGGGTAAAGACCCCGGCGCAGGAGGTACCCTCGGCAAAACGCATGACCAGAACATCATCGCGCTCATGTTTGTAATAACCCGCTCGGCCAATCGCGATCTCAACACCGCCGACGGCTGCGATCTGCGGAAAGGGCACAGCCAATGGCGAGACCAGCAGGCCCGGCTTTCCCGGAGCAGGGGTAGCAGCCCCAGGTTCAGAGGTTGTCGACAGGCGCTTGGCCGCCTTTTTCAAGGCGGTAGCGATAGGATCGAGGGCCCGCTCTAGGGATTGGCCGGATTTTGGGGTTTTGGCAGTCACTTGGCGGTCTCTGGCTTGGTCGAGGAAGGAGCCGTCGCGCTTGGCGCAGCAGCGGGCGGTGTCTTGGGGGCTGAGGCCGGTTCCGTCGGTGCACCGGGAACCTCAATCGGTTGGCCAATCAGGGTCTTGATGCTGGCGCGACTTCTAAGCCGCTCGAGCAGCTCTCGCACCTCATCATAGGTCAAGAAGCGAACGATCTGCGGGCGGGCTGTTTCGAGGGAAATGGGTTGCTCGGGGCGGCGATCCTCGACCTTGAGCACGGCAAAGCCCGCCTCAGTCTTAAAAGGCCCGACGAGCTCGCCCTTCTTGGCGGTCTTGAGGGCCGCTGCGTAGGCTTCAGGCATGACGTCAGAGGTAAAATAGCCCAGATCACCGCCATTGAACCTTGTCGCCGCATCGGTCGAGCGCTCCATCGCCAGCGCTTCAAACGAGCCCCCGGCGGCAATCAGCTTCTTGACCGCGTCGGCCTCAGCTTGACTGTTGAGCAGGATTTGACGGGCGCGGAACTCCTCCGACTGCTTGGCCTGCTTGAGTTGGTCTTGATAGAGCGCCCGGATGGCATTGTCGTTGACCGCCGTCTCGACCACCTTTTCGACGAGCATGTCGCCGAGAATACGCTCGCGCGCAGCCTCTAACCGGCGCTGGGCCCGAGGGTCACTGTCGAGTTTGCGTTTGAGAGCCTCAGCGGCCAAGAGCTTTTGATCAACCACCTGATCGAGCATGCGCCGGAACAGGTCCGAGGACACGTCTAGGGGCTCCCCCTCACCGATAAGGCCCTGAGCGACAGCTTCGCGCTTGACGTCTGAGGACCAGATCGTCTGATCGCCAACCTTGGCGGCCGCAACGTCTCCCGGCTCGGGCGGAGAATCAGATGATTTTCCCGGACCGCAGGCGGTCAGGATTGTTAAAACGCACACCGCCGAAAGGATCGTGCGCGCTACTGTAGCGGGGCTGGAGCGCATGAAGCCAAACTCCCGTACTGAAAAAGAAAAAGGGCGTCTCGTTGACACGGGTATGGGCGGTGCTTAAGTCTCGCGCGCGTGCAAGTCGAGCGGTTTTTCGTTCCCGGCGGTCCATCCACAGATTGTGGCGGGACTCATGATAAGCGATCAGGCCTCACTCGCGCTTTTGCGTTATAGTACAGACGCGCTGCGGCCCCCGCCGTGCGTTTTCCTCGCGACCATCGGACCAGTTCATGCTCGGCTTCGCTAAAAAGCTCTTCGGCTCTCCCAACGACCGTAAGGTTAAGGCCTTCCGCGCCCGCGCCCTGGCCATCAATGCCCTGGAGCCCCAGTTCGAGGCCCTGACGGACGAGGAACTGCGGGGCAAGACAGCCCAGTTCAAGGACCGGCTGGCCAAGGGCGAGACCCTGGACAACCTGATGAACGAGGCCTTTGCCGCCGTTCGCGAAGCCACCAAGCGCACCCTGGGCCAGCGTCAGTATGATGTGCAGCTGGTGGGCGGCATGGTTCTGCACGAAGGCGGGATCGCCGAGATGCGGACCGGTGAAGGCAAGACCCTGGTGGCCACTGCGCCCACCTATCTCAATGCT
>CALFYB010000057.1 GCA_937952995.1 uncultured Caulobacteraceae bacterium | reverse complement strand
GGCTGCGCCGGTACTTCCCCCAGAGGGGGAAGAGCTAGAACGGTAAATCTTCCCCTTCTGGGGGAAGTGGCCCGAAGGGCCGTAGGGGGCCTTGTTTTTAAGCCCTCGGCCGCATCAGCCAATAGACCGGCAAACCCGCCAACAGCAGAACGCCGCCCCACAGGCTGGCCTCTGCCCCTGCTCCGATCAGGGTCCAGATGGCAAAGAGTGTCGCGACCACGGATGCGGCGATGAAGAGGGGCGTGCCGGTCATCTTGCCCTTGAAGACCATCCAAAGAGCCGCCAGCGCACAGGCCAGATACATCACCAGCGATGCCGAAGTGGCCAACAGGATGATGAAGGTAAAGAGCTGGGCCATCGACTTTTGAAAGTTGAGCAACACAATGGCGGTAAGGAGCAGGCTGGAGACGATGTGGGCCCTCACCGGCGTGCCAGCCGCCGAAGACTTGGCCAGCCAGCGCGGAAAGACGCCGTCGCGGGCCATAGCGGCCGGCAACTCGCCCTGCAGCAATATCCAGCCGTTTAGGGCTCCAAAGGCGCTGATCGCCGCAAACAGGGCCAGCAGATCGCGGGCATTGGCACCCCAATAGAGCGACACGAAATCAGCCAGAGGCGCGTTCGAATTGGCCGCCATCGCCGTTGGCACCATCAAGACCACCGCCGAACAGACCAGCAGATAGATCAGCCCGGTGCCAATGGTCCCGGCCAAGGTGGCCCTTGGAATGGTGCGCTCGGGATCATCGACGCTGTCGGCTGGCACGGTGGCCGATTCCAAACCCAGCATGCCCCAGAGGGTCAAGGTCGCCGCAGCCGTAATGGCGGACGGGCTGATGGCGCTGGCTTGGAAGGGCATCAGGACGCTAGGGCCGGTCTTGGCCAACAGGATCGCCGCCAAGGCCATGACTGCAATCAGGGGCAAGAGCTTGAGCAGGGTCGTCACCAGCTGTACCGTGCCAGCCGTCTGCACACCTCGGCAGTTGATGGCGGTGAAGAGCCAGACCGTGGCGCAGGTCAAGAAGGCATGCAGCCCGGCGACCTGACCAATGACGGGAAAAAAGACGCTGAGATAGCTGACGGCTGCCGCTGCAATGGCCGCATTGCCGACCCACAGGCTGATCCAATAGCTCCAAGCGACCGCAAAGGCCGGGGCCCGGCCAAAGGCCTCAAGCGTGTAGGCATAGGGCCCGCCTCCCCGCGGCATGGCCTTGGCTAACCTTGCAAAGACAAAGGCCAGACAGATGGCCCCGCCGATGGTCAAGAGCCAGCCGAACACCGCGTTCCAGCCATAGGGGGCGAGCGCGGTCGGCAACAGGAACACCCCGGAGCCGATCATGTTTCCGACCACGAGGGCCGTGCACATCCAGAACCCCAGACGCCGCGGGGTCTTCGCGCCCATAGACTTTTCGTCCGCCATAAAGAAGTCCAACTGAAACCAAATCCTCGCTCGGAGCGGGGACGCTAGCAGATGACTGCCATATGCCTAGAACTTCTGGCGTTTTTCTGCTTCACAGGAAGCCAAATCTGCGCGGCCGCATAGGCCCTGCCCATCCAATGATCGGACCTTGCCATCGTGCCTTCGGATCTATCGGCCGCTGATCCCGCCAAAGCCCTCGCCAAGGCCAAGGCCCTGATCGCCCAGACCCCCTATCTGGCCGAGGCCCACCGCATGGCGGGCCGGGCCTATCGTGCGCTTGGCCAGACCGAAGAGGCCGAAGCCGCCGAGATGCAGGCCATCCGCATGTCGATCCATGACGCCGACCTGCAACGCGCTGGCCAAGCCCTCGCGGCCAATGATTTGGGCGTGGCTGAACCAATCTTGAAAGAGCGACTGAGAACCAACCCCACCGACGTGGCCGCCATCCGGATGCTGGCCGAACTGGCCGGGCGGATCGGGCGCTATCGTGATGCAGAGAACCTGCTGCGCCGCGCTCTGGAACTGGCCCCCAAATTCCTCGCGGCCCGGTCCAATCTGGCGACGGTCCTGCATCGTCAGGCGCGGACTGAAGAGGCGCTGGCCGAGCTGGACCTCTTGCTCGCCGCCGAACCGGACAGCCCGACCCACAATAATCTCAAGGCCGCCGCCCTTGGCCGGATCGGCGACTATGAAGAGGCGCTGGGGCTCTATGAACGGGTGCTTGCGGTCAGCCCCGCCTATCCCAAGATCTGGATGAGCTACGGCCACGTGCTCAAGACCGTGGGACGGCAAGAGGACAGTATCGTCGCCTATCGTCAGGCCTTGGCCCTCAAGCCTGACCTCGGCGAGGTCTGGTGGAGCCTAGCCAACCTCAAGACCGTCAGGTTCGATGCGGCCGACATTGCCAAGATGCAGCAGGCCCTGACCCAAGAACGGCTCAGCGCCGAAGATCGGTTCCATCTGGATTTTGCGCTGGGTAAGGC
>CALFYB010000056.1 GCA_937952995.1 uncultured Caulobacteraceae bacterium | reverse complement strand
CCGATGATCTGGCTGATCTGGTTAGCCGATTTGGAGATTTCGCTCATCGCCTGAACGGCACGGCTGACGATCAAGCCGCCTTCTTGCGCTTCCTTGGTCGCCTTGGTGACAACCTGGCTGGCTTCGGTCGAGCCATCGGCCGTGCGACGGACGGTGTTGGTGATTTCATTCAGCGCGGCGGCGGTCTCTTCCAAACTGGCGGCCTGTTGCTCGGTGCGGCGCGACAGGTCGTCAGAGGCGCGGCTGATCTCGTCTGTGCCGGTGGACATGCTGCCGGACGTGTCGATGATCGACTGAACGGTCTGACACAGACGCTGGATCGCGCCGTTAAAGTCGGTCCGCAGTCGCTCATATTCCGGCGCGAAGGGCTCATTGAGACTGACGGTCAGATCGCCATTGGACAGGCATTCCAATCCGCCCGCGATGGCTTCGACCATGTGCTGCTGTTCGCGTTCGGCGGCGAGGCGGCGCTCTTCGTTCTGGCGGCGCTCTTCCTCAAGCATGCGACGCTGCTCGGCCGCTTCGGCTTCACTGGCCCGGTCGGCAATAGCCTGCTTGAAGGTGTGGAGCGCACGGGTCAGGAGCCCGATCTCGTCGGTGCGCGTCGTCGTGGGAACCGTCACCGAGAAGTCGCCCTTTGCCAAGCGATCCACGACCCTTGCGACCTCGGCGATGGGCTGAACCAGAATCCGGCGCGCCATGACGATCAACAGGACGCAGGACGATAGGCCAACGAGCAAGATCCCCACCATCAGGATTTCAGAGAACTTCGCTCGGCTGTTGGCTCGCTCCACGTCTGCCACTGCAACGGCTTCGATCTTTTCCGAGACCTTGCTCATGGCGTCCTCCAACACGAGGAACTTTTTCATGAACGGGGCCATATCGTTCGCCGCCGCTTCTGGCTGGGTGTCCACCTTGGCGACGATAGCCTTTGCTGCCGCAATATAGTCGGCCAACGGGACGGCGACCTCGGTCAAGGCGGAACGAATTTCAGGGTTCTTGGCGAGCTTTAGGTTCGTGTCGATCATGGTTTCAAAGTCGGACACATGCTCTGCGAGATCCTTTCGGACGTCAGCAATATGATTCACCGACCCGGGGGTCTGGGTCTGGAACGCCAAGAGCACATCGCCGCGCAGGGCGTCATGGTCCATGTCCGCCTGCTGATGGGTCTGCAAGATTTTCGACGACAGCGATGTCTCTCGCAATTGCCCCGCCAGATCCACCGCGACCCAGATACCCGCACCAACGCTGGCCGCGAACAGGATCATCAATCCGATGCAGGCCGCCATCACGGTCTGATTGATCGAGGTGGTTTTCATCACGCGTTTCCTTAGCAATAGATCGCGAAACCGAAGAGCCCGCAGCCCAATCGGCCTCCCAATGATTAGTCATCGCTATTAGAACCGAAAACGGGTTCCCAACACCTTAACATTTAAGGGAATTCTAAGGTGCATTCGGCGGCGGCTATGTCCGCGCAATACTGGGGCATTACGCACCAGTTAACCGATTAATCTAAGGAAATCAGTGTGGTGCCCCCGGTCAGACTCGAACTGACACACCTTTCAGTACTCGATTTTGAGTCGAGCGCGTCTACCATTCCACCACGGGGGCTTACCACGGGGACAGGCCTTTCGACCTTCGGCGTCCTTCTAGCAACGCCCATCGGCCGGAACAAGTCCCTTGGTTGGCGAATATGACCCTATCGGATCAAGCCGGTTGCACCCCCTGTTCAATGGCCCCGAACAGACTGTGGCGTTTGGCATCCCTCATCTCGATACGGACGACATCGCCAAATTTCAGAAACGGAGTTGTAGCCTGTCCATCAACAAGGGTCTCGACTGTTCGCACCTCGGCGATACAGGCATAGCCAACGCCGCCCGCCTTCAAGGTCTTGGCCGGAGCACCAGAAGCCTCACGGTTAGACACGGTGCCAGAGCCGATGATGGTTCCCGCCCCCAGTGATCTTGTCTTGGCAGCGTGGGCAATCAGGGTGCCAAAATCAAAGGTCATATCCACCCCGGCATCGGGCTCGCCCAAGGGCTGGCCATTCACCGAAACCTCAAGGGCCCCGTGAAGCTTGCCGTCGGACCAGGCCGCGCCGAGGCTATCGGGTGTCACGGCGACGGGGGAAAAGGCACTGGCGGGTTTGGAATGGAAGAAGCCAAACCCTTTGGCCAACTCTCCCGGCATCAGGTTACGCAGGCTGACATCATTGGCCAGCATGACGAGGCGCACCGCCGCCAAGGCCTCATCGCGGCCAGCCCCCATCGGCACGTCCCCGGTTATGACCGCAATCTCGCCTTCAAGATCACAGCCGTAAGCTTCGTCCGCCAAGGGGATCGGGTCGCGCGGCCCCAAAAACCCGTCTGAGCCGCCCTGATACATTAAGGGATCGGTCCAGAAGCTGGCGGGCAGGTCCGCGCCTGCCGCCTGCCGCAGCAGAGCAACATGGTTCACATAGGCCGAGCCATCGGCCCACTGAAAGGCGCGGGGCAAGGGGCTGGCCGCCTCATGCTCATGGAACCGTTCGCGCGGTAGCCCGCCGGTTTCCAGACTGTGGGCCAGCGCCCGTAACATCGGCTCACAGCGGTCCCAATCGTCCAGGGCCGCCTGCAGGGTTGGCGCAACTTCACTGGCCAAAACGTACCAAGCCAAGTCATTGGACACGACAACGAGGCGGCCATCTCGGCCAGCGGCAGAACCTGATTTGAGCGAAGCGAGCTTCATGGCGTGTCTTCCCTATTTGGCCTCTTGGGTGCGGCCTTGTTGGCTTAAGGAATGTGGACACGATTTTTTGGGTTCCACCAGAGGCTTTAAAGTCCCACCCTGCGGCGCGGGGACACAAGACAGGATAGGCAGAGTCTGGTAGCGGAGAGGCTCAGTTCCGGGAGCCTCCATGCTGCATCGCCTCTATTTTCGGGTCCTATCCCTTGCTGGCCATAGGCTTGCGGGTCTTTGGCTGGCCATCGTCGCTTTTGTCGAGAGCTCGTTCTTTCCCATTCCGCCCGATGTCATGCTGGCCCCGATGGTTATGGCGCGGCCCGAAAAGGCCTATCACTATGCCGCGATCTGCACCGCCGCCTCCGTGGCCGGGGGCATTTTAGGCTATGCGATTGGCTTCTATCTGGAGCCGGTCGGCCATTGGGTCTTGGCCCTAACCGGCCATTCGGGCGGCGTGGCGCAGTTTCAAGAATGGTTCGCCAAGTGGGGCATCTGGCTTATTCTGATCAAGGGCCTGACGCCCATCCCCTATAAGCTGGTGACCATCGCCTCGGGCCTTGCCGCCTTCAGCTTTCCCATGTTCATTGCCGCCTCGGTCGTCACACGCGGCGCAAGGTTCTTTCTGGTCGCGGGCCTGATCAAACATTTCGGCCCCCAGATGCAAGAGGCCATCGAGCGCCGCATGATGCTGATCACCAGCCTCGTTCTGATCGTCCTGATCGGCGGGTTTGTCGCGGTCAAGCTGCTGGGCTAGTCAAGAAAATAGATTTGCGGCGGCGGCGGACGCGGATCGGCAGGATTACGATATTCAAGATCGCACCACGGTGCCCAAGGCAGCATATAATTTTGGAAATCTTTGCCGATATAGATTTTATATCGACCATTGACGGTAAATATCCGTCGAAAATCTGACCTTTTTTCGCGATACCGAGCGGTCGAAATGGTTTTTATATTTATGTCGATCTTGTGTCGATATATGAATTCTGGTCCATCGATCGAAGATACATAGCCAGATTTTTCGTAGGGATTCAGATAGAACGCCACCTCTTCCAACGCCCCCGTCGGCGTTTCAATGCCCAATTCACCGCCATGGGGCATGGGGATTGTCAGGTGAACATGATCATTGGGACCGATGATCTGAGGCGTACAGGTCATCCCAAAGGATATTAATGGCTCTTGCGGCTTCGATTTCGTCTCAGCCTTAAGCGTGGGTGGCCCTGATACAGTAATCGAGATTAGGAGCGCCAAGGCGGCAATTAGGGCGGGGCTTGCCTTCAACATCCTAACTGATCCTAAAACTGAATATGGACACGCCTTGGTTTTGGCTCATATGTCGCCTTCGCTCCGTGCCTTCTGGCAATCAAGATAGGCTTTTTCATATCCTGATGATTGATATCATCAGGAATAATGTCAAATGCCCCGCCACTCAAGCGCTTAGAAACATAAACATTATTATCTTTTTGGTGCTGAATTACATTTTCCATAGCTGAAATTACTTCGGTTCTTGGTTTTCGATTATTTAAATCATAAGCACCCCTTATTTCTTTAAGCGCTTCAGGATTTGTATAGTCAGACCCAGATGCTCCTGTAGGTTCTAGTGACCTCCAGAATAGCCCCCCCACACACTGCGGGGATTACCCCCCCATCTGCCCCTTGGGCTCACCGCTCGGATGGACTAGATTGAGCTTCATGCGTGCTCTGATCCGTCCCCTTGCCCTTTGGCAGCCCCTCTTTGCAGCCCTCGCCTCTGCGGTCCTGCTGGCCATTGCCCATGGGTTCGAGACCTTTGGTGGCTTGGCCCCCTGCACCCTCTGTTTGAAACAGCGCGAGGTCTATTGGGTCGCTCTGGGTCTGGGCCTAAGCGGCATGGTTGCGAGCCGTCTAAGCGGGTCGGATCGGATCCGGCGTGGGGTCGCGATCGGGCTGACCATCGTCTTTGCCTACGGTGCCTATCTGGCCGCCTATCATGCGGGGGCTGAGTGGAAATGGTGGCCGGGGCCGACCACCTGTTCTGGGGCTGGAACCGGCGTCACCGCTCAGGCCATGGCCGATCTGCTCAATGGGGCCAAGATTGCGCCGCCGCGCTGTGACGAAGCGGCTTGGGTTTGGCTGGGCCTATCCATGGCCGGGTGGAACTTTCTCGTCTATCTGGCGCTCGCGGCCTACAGCGCCGCCAGCGCCCTTTACAAGAAGGCTTAAGGCCATGAGCGACAAGCCCATCCCACCCCGTCCGGGCCTTGGGGCCAGCGATGCGAGGCTTGGCGAGATCTTGCGCGTGGACCATGCCGGAGAGCTAGGCGCGGTGCACATCTATCGCGGACAGCAAGCCGTCTTTGCCAAGGCCAAGGACAAGGGTCGCATCGCCGGACAGTTGGCCGAGATGGAGGGTCATGAGGCCGTGCATCTTGCGGCCTTTGATCAGCTCCTGACCCGTCATCAGGTCCGCCCAACCCTGATGGCCCCCCTCTGGCGCGTGGCGGGCTTTGCCCTCGGGGCTGGAACCGCCCTGCTCGGCGAGAAGGCCGCCCATGCCTGCACCGCGGCGGTCGAGACGGTGATCGAGGAACATTACGCCGCCCAGATCGCCGAGATCGCCACCGACCGCCCCGAACTGGCCGCAGAGCTGAGCCGCTTTCGCGACGAGGAACTGTCCCACCGCGACCAGGCCGTGGCTGAAGGCGCGCTGGAAACCCCCGGCTATCCGTTGCTCGCCGGTCTGATCCGCGCAGGCTGCCGGGCGGCGATCAAGATCAGTGAGCGGATCTAGACCCTTTCCTTCTATGTCATTTGCACCAACAGTGCGCCCATGAGTTTGGCAGACTTCCTTCGCCCTTGCGGGCCCGTGGTCGACACCGCCGCCGCCGAGCGGCTCTATGAGGTGCTGTCCAAGGCGGCTGAGCGCGACGGCTGGACCGCGCGGCTCAAGCAGGTCTGGCCGTCCCTAGAACCCATCGCCGCCGCCTCACCCTATCTGGCCGGATTGATGAGGCGCGCGCCGGGGCAGCTTCGCCATGCCCTCGAGGCCGAGGACCCAATCGCCGACATTCTGCGCCAGACCCAAGCGGTGGCGGACGAGACCGATCTGATCGCCGGGGCCAAGACCCTGCGCGCCCTGAAGGCCGACGCCCACCTGACCATCGCTCTGGCGGACCTCGGCGGGGTCTGGGATCTGAGTGCCGTCACCGGCAACATCACTGAATTTGCCGATCTGGCCGTCCAGTCTGCCTTGGCCATGGCCGTTCGCACTGAGGTGACCAAGGGCCGGTTGCTGCCCGCGCCGAACGATGCCGCTGGCCCCATACCGGGGCTCTTTTGCATTGCCATGGGCAAGCACGGGGCCTTTGAGCTGAACTATTCCAGCGACATCGACATCTCGGTCTTTTACGAGCCCGACCAGATGCTGGTGCCGCCCGGAGGCGATCCGCAGGCCGCCGCCTTGGCGGTGACAAGGTCCTTGGCGCAGCTTCTGCAAGAGCGCACGGCGGACGGCTATGTGTTCCGGGTCGATCTGCGCCTGCGTCCTGATCCCAGCTCGACCCCGCCTGCCGTGTCTGTCGCCGCCGCGCTCGACTATTACCAGACCGTCGGCCAGAACTGGGAGCGGGCCGCCTTCATCAAGGCCCGCGCCATGGCCGGGGATGTGCCGCTGGGCCAGACCTTCCTGTCGGAGCTGTCGGGCTTTATCTGGCGCAAGAACCTCGATTTTGCCGCCATTGCCGACATCCATTCGATCAAGCGCCAGATCCATATCCACAAGGTCGATGACCGGCTGACCGCCAAGGGGGCCAATCTCAAGCTTGGCCGGGGCGGCATTCGCGAGATTGAGTTCTACGTCCAGACCCAGCAACTGATCCTCGGCGGCCGCAACCCAGCCCTACGCTCGAACCGGACGCTGGATGCCCTGACCGCGCTTTGTGTTGCGGGCCAAGTGACCGCCGAAACCGCCGCCGAGCTGCACCGGGCCTATCTGCATCTGCGCGGTTGGGAGCACCGGGTGCAGATGCTGCATGATGAGCAGACCCACCGCCTTCCCGAAAGCGATGCCGACCGGCGGCGCGTGGCAGCCCTGTCAGGCGCGCCGGACCTTCGCCGCTTCGATGCTCAGGTCACACGCCTGCTCAAGCAGGTGAACCAGCGCTATGGCGAACTGTTTCCAGAGGCCGAGGACCTGTCATCATCCTTTGGCAGTCTGGTCTTTACCGGGGTCGAGGATGATCCCGAGACGCTCGCCACCCTCGCTCGGATGGGCTTTTCCAACCCGCCGCAGGTGGCCGCCACCATCCGCTCTTGGCACCATGGCCACATCAATGCCACCCGCACCGAGCGGGGGCGTGAGCTCTTCACCCAGCTTGCCCCACGCCTGCTCGACGCAACCCATGCCACCGGAGCCCCGGACGCCGCCTTCCTGCGCTTTGGCGACTTCTTTTCGCGCCTGTCGTCGGGGGTGCAGCTTCAATCCCTGATGCTGGCCCAGCCCAAGCTGCTCAAGCTACTGGTTCAGGTGATGGCCTTCGCGCCTAGACTGGCTAACACCTTGGCCCGCAGGCCCGCCGCGCTCGATGCCCTGCTGGACCACAGCTTCTTCGAGCCCTTTGACGTCGATGCGGAGGCGCAGGCCTTTGCTAGCGTCATAGCGCGTTCGGACGGCTTTGAAGCGGCGATGGACGCGGCCCGGGTCATGCACCGCGAACAGGCCTTCCGCATTGGCCTTCAGGTCATGAGTGGAGCGGCCAGCGCCGAGGAGGCAGGCCGCGCCTTTGCCGGATTGGCCGACATGGTCATTCGCAGCCTCGCCCCTGTGGCCCTCGCGGAAACGGTGCGGATCGGCGGGGACTTTCCCGGTCAGGTGGCCGTTGTGGCGCTCGGCAAGTGCGGGTCGGGCGAAATGACGGCACGCTCGGACCTTGACCTGATGACCCTCTATCAGGCCGATGATCCCGTCTCCATGTCGGACAAAAAGGGCTGGGGTGCGGAAACCTTCTATGCCCGCTTCACCCAAAGGCTGGTCGCCGCCCTGTCGGCTCCAACCGGCGAAGGCGGCCTCTATGAGGTCGACCTGCAACTGCGGCCTTCGGGTACCGCTGGACCGGTGGCGGTCAGCCGCGCCGCCTTTGATGGCTATTATGCGGGACAGTCCGAAGGCGAGGCCGAGACCTGGGAAATCCTCGCCCTGACCCGCGCGCGGGTGGTCTGGGCCAGCAGTCCTGACTTTGCCAACACCGCTACCGCCGCCATCGAGGCCGCCCTGCGCCGTCCGCGTGATCCTAAACAGTCCGTGCGCGACATGCTCGATATGCGCCGCCTGATGGAGCAGGAGCGCCCGCCCAAGGGCGATTGGGACCTCAAGCTCGCCAAGGGCGGTCTGGTCGACATCGAGTTCATCGCCCAACTGCTACAGATCATCCACGCGCCCCAGGGCGGCCCGTTAGAGGTCAATACGGCCAAGGCGCTGGCCATGGCGAAGGCCCAAGGCTTGGCAAAGGCTGATCAGATCGAGGCCCTAGAGGCGGGCTGGAAACTGCAACAGAACCTGACCCAGCTGCTCAAGGTGGCCCTAGACGACGATGCCGACCCGATGCTCGAGCCAGCCCCCTTCCGCACGCTGTTGGCCAAGGCGGCAGGGGTGCGGAACTTCAAATCGGTTCCCGCCTATTTGGCGCTGATCCGCCAGTCTGCGCGCGAGGCGTTCGAACAGATTGCCAAGGACCTGCAGCGGTAGATCGCAGTTTTCCGACATCTTCCATCAAAGCGACGGATTTCGTTTGGGCGCACGTTTGACCCTATGAACGGTCAAGACACGTTCCCCCCAAACGGAGATTTCTGATGAAAAAGTTCCTCTATGCCGCCGGTTTCAGCCTTGTTCTGAGCGGCGTCGCCTTGGCTCAGCCTGCCATGCCCCCTCACGAGGGCCACGGCCATGACCGGATGGATATGGAAGGCGGCATGAAGCGCCCGCCCATGCCAAATCCTGACGCCAATGGCGACGGCAAGGTAACCCTCGCTGAGTTCCAGCAAAGCCACGCCGACCAGATGATGAAGCTTGACGCCAACAAGGACGGCAAGATCACCGAGACAGAGTTTAAAGCCCGTCCGGGGATGATGGATCACGATGGTCCGCCCCCGCCAAAGGCTGACGGCAAAAAGGATAAGGATCGTCCTATGCGCCGCGAAATGATGGAAAAGATGCGCGGTGAGCGTCAGGGCATGATGTTCGACATGCTCGATGCCAATGATGACGGCGCGGTCACTAGAGCGGAAATTGATCGCATGACCGCCAAGAGGTTCAAACGCATGGACGACAATAGTGACGGCGTCCTGACCGGCGACGAGCTGCCTAAGCCCCCGATGAAGGGTGGTCGCCGCGGTCATCACGGTCCACACTAGTTCGACCTTAAAGGCTCGCACAGATTAGCTGGGGGGCTGCCTGTGCGAGCCTGTTCGACGATGCCAAGAGGTGCCTATTGACCAACCGCCTGCCTGATCCTGACGCTGACCTGGTCATCCGGGTTGGACGCGGCGATCCGGCTGCGGTTCAGGCCCTGATGGCGCGAAAGCTGCCTCGGATGCTGTCCCTCGCGCGCCGGATGCTCGGTGATGCGTCCGAAGCTGAGGATGTGGCGCAAGAGGTGATGGTGCGGGCTTGGCGTCAGGCCCCGACCTGGCAGCCCGGTGCCGCGCGGTTCGATAGCTGGATGCACAGGGTGGCTTTGAACCTTTGCTATGATCGGCTCCGTCGCCAACGCGAACGACCGATGGCTGAGCCCCCTGACCAGATTGACCCCGGCCCGGCCCCCGATGCCGGACTTATGGGGATGGCGATGAAGGATCAGGTCGAGGCGGCGATTGCCAAATTACCGGAAAGGCAGAGGGAGGCGATCGTGCTGTGTCATTATCAGGAGCTTGGCAATATCGAGGCGGCGGCCCTGATGGAGATCAGTGTTGAGGCGCTCGAAAGCCTGTTGTCGCGCGGCCGCCGTGCCTTGCGCAGCCTCTTGACCCCGCTCAATGATCGTCGATTGGAGGGCCTCGCATGACCCCGGAACGGTTCAAATACCTCGCCCAGACCTATGGTGCGAACCTGAAGCGCTGGCCTGAAGCCGAGCAGGCCGAGGCCGAGCAGCTTTGCCAACATAGCCCGGTGTGGGCGCGCGCCCTATTGGACGAGGCCGCCGATCTGGATGAGGCCTTAGACCTCTATCGCGTTGAAGCCCCGTCGGCGGCATTGCGCGAGCGTCTCTTGGCGCTGGCCCCAAGGCCCCAAAGATCGCTTTGGTCGAGGCTGGTCGGAGAATGGCGCGGCTGGGGCATGGGCTTGGCGGCGGCAGGGGTTGCGGGCCTGATGGTCGGCATCGGCTCGGTCAGTCTGATGATGGCGGATCAATCGACCGATGTGACCGTCGCCAGCGCTTTTGATGGTCAATCGGTCTATTCGGAGGCCGTGGCCTTCGGTGCGGAGGAGAAACTATGAGCCCGCGCGCTTTGAAAATCGGACTGGCCCTGTCGCTCGTCCTGAACATGTTTTTGCTGATGGCGGTCGGCGGGGCCATCGTTATGCGTCATAAACTGATGGACAATGGTCGCGGCGACCGTCCCAACTCGATCATGCGCCTTAGCAAGGATATGCCGCCGGAAAGCCGCAAGGCCATGCGTCGGGTCCTGCGTGAGGCGGTTGTGGCCACTATGCCCGACCTCAAGACGGCCCATGATGCGCGCATCGCTGCGGCCGATAGCTTGGCGGCCGCTAAGCCTGACCGCGCCTTGATTGACAGCAATCTGCAAAAGGCCCGCGAAGCTGAGATGCGGGCACGTGCCGGGATGGAGTCGGCAGCCGTGTCCTATGCCTTGACCGTCAGCCCAGAGGATCGAGCCCGCATTGCCGAGAGCTTCAGGCGTCCACCGCCCAGCGCCATGCGTCGCCATGGTCGGGGCCCAGATGACCGGGGGCCACCGCCGCCTGCCCCCTAGCAGGTCCTAGCCGCGTAGGGTTCCGCCAACCTTTTGCACCGCTGCAATGATCTTGGCCGACAGGGCCTCGATCTCGGCCTCGGTCAGGGTCTGGTCCTTGGGCTGAATGCTGACCTCAAGGGCCACCGACTTGCTACCCGTAGCAACGCCTTGGCCTTGATAGACGTCGAAGACCCGGGCACTGGCGATCAGGGCCTTGTCTGCGCCCAACACAGCCTTGATCAGATCACCGGCAGGCTTGTCCTCGGCCACGATGAAGGCGTAGTCGCGGCTCAGTGGCATCAGGCTGGAGGCCTCATAGCCCGGCTTGGACTTGCTCTTGCGCTTAGGTTCCGGCACCGCGTCGAGCCAGAGCTCAAAGCCATAGACCGGCCCATCGACATCGAGTGCCTTCAGGACGCTGGGGTGCAGGGCCCCGAACTCTGCGACCACAGCCTTGGGGCCAAGCTGGAGGCGCGCTGAGCGGCCCGGATGCCACCAGGGCGAATTGCTGCCCTGAGCGGTCTGAAGCGAGGCTGTTGGCGCGCCCAGCTCTTCCAAGAGGGCCATCAGGTCGCTCTTGACCGTAAAGACATCTTCCGCCGCGCCCTGATCCCAACGGCGTGGGGCATGGGGCGCGATCAGGCCGGTGATAGCGGTGCGCTGATCCTTAGGACGGTCTCCGGCAAAGACGGGGCCGACCTCGAACAGGGCCACATCGGCAAAGCCGCGCTTGGCATTACGGCCCGCCGCCTCGATCAGATTGGGCAGGATCGAGGGGCGCATACAGTCCAGCTCCGAGGCAATCGGATTGGACAGGACCACCGCCTCATCACCGCCGCCAAACAGGCTGGCGGTCTTGCGAGAGGTGAAGGACCAGGTCAGGGCCTCGGCATAGCCCATGGCGGCCATGGCCCGGCGACCCATGCGGGCGCGATTTTGGCGAACGGTCAGGATGCCGCTCGCCGTGCTGCTTACCGGCGGCAGAGGCGTGGAGGGCAGAGCGCCATAGCCTGCAATACGGGCCACCTCTTCCACCAGATCGGCCTTGCCCTCGACATCACGCCGCCAGCTTGGCGGCGTGACCTGAACAATGCCGCCCGTCCCCTCGATGGCAAAACCAAGGTGGGACAGGATCTCGAAGGTGCGCTCGCGGGTCACAGACAGGCCTGACAGGCGCTGCACATAGTCCGGATCAAAATCGATGGCCCCGGGCGCTGCGGGAGCGGCACCGGCGACCAAGATGTCCGACGCCTCGCCGCCGCACATCTCCAAAATCAGCTGGGTGGCCAGTTCAAGACCGGGCACGACAAAGCCGGTGTCCACCGTGCGGGCGAATCGATACTGGGCATCGGATGAGATTCCGGTCACGCGGCCGGTCTGGGCGGTGATCAACGGATCGAACCAAGCGCTTTCGATGAAGACGCTGGTCGTCTCATCCGAACAGCCGGTGCTCTCGCCGCCCATCACGCCGCCAAGGCCCAGAGGCCCCGAGCCATCGGCAATGACGCACATGTCTGGGGTCAAAGCGTAGGTCTTGCTATCCAGCGCCTCTAGGCTTTCGCTCGCAAGACCCATGCGCGCTTCGATGACATTGCCGGTCAGCTTGTCGACATCGTAGACGTGCAGCGGGCGGGCGCGGTCGTAGGACAGCAGGTTGGTGACATCGACCAGCGCATTGATGGAGCGCAGACCCACGGACTTCAGCTTGGCCTGTAGCCACTCTGGCGACGGTCCGTTCTTGACGCCCTTGATCACCCGGCCTGCGAACAGGGGACAGGCCTGCGGCGCGGTCAGCTTGATCTGGACCGGGCAAGGGAAGGTGCCGGGGACCTGAGCGACGCTAAGGTCCTTCAAGCGGCCAATGCCGGTGGCGGCCAGATCGCGGGCGATGCCAGCGACGCCGAGCCAGTCCGGACGGTTGGGCGTGACTTCAAAATCAATGACCGCTTCAAGGCCCAGGGCCTCCGCCACCGGCGTACCGACGGCCAGATCGTCTGACAGCTCCATAATGCCGTCAGACTCTTCAGCGGTCTGCAGTTCGGCTGCCGAGCAGAGCATACCGTTGGACACCACGCCCCGAACCGGCTTTTCCACCAAGGTCACGTCGAGGCCCGGCACATAGGCACCGATGGGGGCATAGATGGTGGTCAGACCGGCTCTGGCATTGGGCGCGCCGCAGACGATCTCCTTGCGGCCATCGACCGTGTCGACCTGACAGACCCGCAGCCGGTCGGCATTGGGATGCTGCTCAGCACTGACGATGCGCGCGACGGTGAAGGCCGCCAGCTTTTGGGCTGGATTTTCGACATGCTCGACCTCGAGGCCCGCCATGGTCATGGCGTCGACGATCTCTTGCGCGCTTGCCGTGGTTTCCAGGTGCTTCTTGAGCCAGGACAGGGTGAATTTCATCGGTTCATCTCAAACTTGCCAACGGGGCCGGGGGAACGAGACCCCCTTCCCCGGCCTTGCCGGGACTTCCCCCAGAGGGGGAAGATTTGGATTTCGGATCCTCCCCCTTTGGGGGAGGTGTCGCAAAGCGACGGAGGGTGTCTTGTTTACGCTAGCTCAAGCCACCCGCAGCGCTGGGCGCGGCAAAGGGGCTAAAGCCGTAGTGGGCCAACCAGCGAACATCGCTGGCGAACATGTCGCGCAGGTCCGGCACGCCATATTTCAGCATGGCCAGACGATCGACGCCCATGCCAAAGGCAAAGCCCTGCCATTCGTCCGGATCAAGGCCGCAGTTCTTGATGACATTGGGATGGACCATGCCGCAGCCCAGAACCTCCAGCCAGCTTGAGCCTTGGCCCACCTTCAGCTCGCCGCCGGTCCGGTCGCA
>CALFYB010000055.1 GCA_937952995.1 uncultured Caulobacteraceae bacterium | reverse complement strand
TTTTTGGCAACCGGCCGGAGGCCGCGCGCCGTCGCCCAGCGAACAGAAAATCTGCCTCCCCTTCCTAGAGCGTGCCATTCAACTCAGTCCGCCCAAGGCCATCCTGTTGCTCGGCGCGGCCTCTGCACGGGGCCTGTTGGGCCGTGATGATGGTGTGTTGGCCATGCATGGCCGCTGGCAAGAGTGGACCTCGAGCGACGGTCAAATGACCCTTCCGGCCATGGTCACTCTGACCCCGACATTTCTACTGCAACAGCCCAGCGCCAAAAAGAAGAGCTGGAACGATCTGTTGAGCTTCGCCGCGCGACTTTAGCGGCCGCGCCTAAGCTGTCTTTTGAAACAGCAGCGCCTTAGTCAAAAAGGCGCGATCGCCATCGATCTTGACCATGCCAGCCGCAGAAAATAGCGCTTCAAGGTCGGTCTGCGCGTAACTCTCATAATAGGGCTCGTGGAAAAAGGCAGGGAACACCTCTAGCAGCCGTTGCAGGTCAGGCTCATCGGCGGGCTGAATGCTATCGCCAAAGGCCAATAGTCCCCCCGGCTTCAAAATACGGGCCATCTCAGCGGCGATCACAGGACGGTAGCGCGGCGGCAATTCATGGAACAGATAGATGCAGGTCACCGCATCGAGGCTGTTATCGGCAAAGGGCAGTTGCTCCACCTTCGCCTGAATAACCGGCTGGCCCGCTCGTCTGCGCGATTGGTCTAAATAGGCCTTGGACAGATCCAGGCCGAAAAGGCGGGCCCTAGGCAGGGTCGCCGCTAAATCCTTTAAAAAGGCACCGGACCCACAGGCCAGATCGACAAGGGTCAGGTCGCGCTGATCCCTGTCCCGCAAGGCCTTCATCAGGACGGACAGGACCCTCCGCCTCATTGCCGCTGCCGTGCCTGAAAACAGCGCCTCGACCTGCGCATCATAACGTTTGGCACTGTCAGCGGTGAACCAGCCGCCGGTCTGATAATGGAAATTTTGGCGATAATAGACTGGATAGGCCTCTGACGGGGTTTGGTCCCGAACCTCTGTGCCATCGCCGCGCCTGCGCCTCTGATCGACCACCCGTGCATCGCGCAGGAAATCCAGTGCCCGCGCCAAGGCCTGCAATGGTTTGCTTGGGCGATCTTCCAAGGCCGGATAGAGGCCAGCGGCAACATCGCGCTGATCCTTGATAAAGGCCTCGGCATAGGCGGCGCGAACCCGAGCCAGTGACGGTTTGGGCGAGGTGGCGGTGATCCCGGCGGAAGGGCGGACAATCAAACGCGCTGCGCCGCCCGCAGCCCCCCACCAAACGGCCTTTAGGGTTGCCCGCACGGACTGCGCCACAGCGGCACGGCGAAAGGCGGGTTTGGAGATGGGACGGCTCCTTAGGTTAGCGCTCGAACAGCGCGACCACTTCTATATGGGGCGACCAAAGGAACTGATCCACTGGCCGAACCCATTTTAGCGTAAATCCGGCCTCGACAAGGATCTTGGCATCGCGCGCAAAGGTCACCGGATTGCAGGAGATGGCGACGGCCCGGGACACTTTCGAGCGGCCAATCTCGCCGCATTGAATCTCCGCCCCCGCTCTGGGGGGATCGAACACGACGGAGTCGGTCTTTTTCAATTCCATGGCCAGAACCGGACGGCGATCAAGGTCGCGAGCCTCAGCCGTGATCGGCTTTAGCCCCGAGGCCGAAGCGATGGCCGAGGTCAGGGCCTTGACGGCGGGGGCCGAAGAGTCGGCGGCATAGACCGGTGCAATCTGGGCTAGATTGAAGGTAAAGGCCCCTGCCCCGCAGAACAGATCGGCAATGCCCTTAGAGCCCGCCAGAGCCTCGACCGCCATCTTGGCCATCGCGGCCTCAGCCGCCGGGTCCGCTTGCAGGAACGAGCCCGCAGGCAAGGCCACCGTCGCGGGTCCAAACGAAACCATCGGCTGGCGCGATTGGAAGATGATTTCTCCGGCCAAGGTCACGCGGGCGAAATCGCACTCTCCGGCAATCTGAGTCGCCTTAATGCGCGCATCCATGGACAGACCGCCGCTCTTAGCCTCAACGCCGGTCACGTCGATATCCAAACCCGTTCGGGTTAAGGTGACGTGCAGGGTTGGCGCAGATTTGGGATGCTCCAAAAACGGCAAAGCCAACCGCCGCAATGCTGGAAGGGCTGCAACAAGCCTTGGATCCGCCACCGTACAGTCAGAAATCCCGACCAGCCGCCAGCTGCGGCGGGCCTTGAAGCCAAGCTCCGCCCCGCCCGTTCCGCGCCGCGCATGGAGCGCCAACCGTCGCCGCGACCCCGGAGCCGCTGCAAAGGGTGCCAAGAATTCGGTCTCGATCCCCTCACGCCCTAGGAGTTGGCGCACCAACTGGGTCTTCCACGCCATATAGGGCTCTGGGCTCCAGTGCTGGAAAGCGCAGCCTCCGCAGTCGCCATAGTGCTGACAGGATGGCGCAATTCGCTCCGGGCTCGGCTCCATCACCTCCAGAATTTCGGCATAGTCGCCTTGGCGCAGAACCTTGATGGTCTCGCCTGGCAGGCCAAGCGGGACATAGATGCGAGGCTCCAAAACAACACCATCGCCTTGAGTGCCGACGTGGCTGATCTTGACCACCAACTCCTCGGTTGGACCGGCAGGTGCTGGACGTGCACCGCCTTGCCTCGCCTTGTTTTGAGGATTGCGAGCAGCGGATCTGTTGGGCTTGGAAGGTCGGGTCACGGTCACTCTTGAAACTGTCTGGGCACGTCCTCGGTGGCGAGGCCGATACCATGGCCAGCCTATGCCCTAATTTCCGGCGTCAAGCGAGCTTTCAGGGCCAATCGCTAAGATGAACGAACATGAACGACCCGCTCAAGAACCGTTCAGATTGCGCCATCCAATATGGGGACAACAACGGATGGCTCCCTTGATCCATCCGGCATCGCAAGGAGATCGACCATGATGTTCGCCAAAGCCAGCCTGGCCATTGCCGCCGCCGCCCTGTCCATCACCACATTGGTTGCAGCGCCCGCCTCTGCGCAACAGGCCGCTTCAAAGGTCCAGACCCGCGATGCCAATGGGTACTATTATGACCCTTGCCAGCGCTCGACGGTAAACCGCACGACCGGCGGCAGCCTTCTTGGTGCAGCCATCGGTGCGGCGGTAGGGTCTGGAATTGCCGGCAAACACAACAAAACCGAAGGCGCTGTTCTTGGCGGTGTTCTGGGCGCGGTTATGGGAGCCAATACGGGCAAAAGTTCAGCGGCCTGCGGTCAAAGCAGGACCTATGACAACCAAGCCTACAACACCGGTTATGACAACGACGATGGCTATGAGGTCTACTCCACCCAGGTCTATCGCGGCTATTCGCCCTATCAGGGCCGAAGGGACCGTGGCTATCGCGGCTATGACCACGACCGTGACTATGGGCGCTCCGTCGCTGAACGCTCCAGCGCGGATCAATGCACCCTAGCGGAAAGCCCGATCTATATGCCCGATGGCAGCATCCAGAAGCGTTTTGTCCGGGTCTGCGCTGATGCCAACGGACGCTATCAAGTGGTACAGTAGGCTTTGAACTTGGCCGTCAAAATCTGGCTGCTGGCCCCTCGGTCAGCAGCCTTTTTTGTCTAAAGGGGCACAGAAGGCTACGGATCGCACTCTAACGCCAAACAACTGTTTACATCGGTTACCCGGTTATGTTTGCTCCGCAGCGAGACGCGCAAGTTTGAGAGACGCGTCACATCCTAATGAGGACGCCCCATGACCAACGCCACCGCCGCCCATTGGCCCGCCATGTCGATCGCAGAAGCCCACGCCCTGCTGACCGCACCGGGACAGCCCTTCGAAATGGAGGAAATGGTGATCCGAGGCGTCAATATGCGGGTTTGGAAAAACGCAAATCTAATTATGTTAATATGTTGGATAATGGCACTCGTATGCTTGCCTCAGTTAATGCAATTAATAAATGGATTAATCAAGCAATCGGCAAATATAATCCACAATTAACCGCGTATAATCTGGCGTTCGATAAATGTTCGGCGTATGTTATAGCGAAGTTGTGTTTTCCTGTTTTACCAGGTTGAGCACACATGAAAATGTATTCGTTTTCATTAGCGTTTAGAACAGCTTCGAGATAACGCTTTTCAACAACGTGAATAGTTGCTGGAGGTAATCCTTTATACAAGTACGTGTTGTAAGGTGAATCGAATTTCAAATCTTCATTCAGCACACGTTGTCTTTTTTCTTTAGTGTTTATTGCGAATAGAACAGTTGGGTCC
>CALFYB010000054.1 GCA_937952995.1 uncultured Caulobacteraceae bacterium | reverse complement strand
CGGTGCTTTCGCGGAGCGGATGAAGTTCTCGACCCTTCTGGTCTTCACGACCCTGTGGTCGATCTTCGTCTATGCGCCGGTCTGTCACTGGGTCTGGGGCGGCGGCTTCCTGTCGGCTGCTGGCGTCCTCGACTTTGCCGGTGGCACCGTGGTTCACATCAACGCCGGCGTCGCCGGTCTGGTCTGTGCTCTGGTTCTGGGCAAGCGCAAGGGCTACGGCACCGAGAACATGGCACCGCACAACCTCGTCTACACGATGATCGGTGCCTCGCTTCTGTGGGTGGGCTGGTTCGGCTTCAACGCCGGTTCGGAATGGGCCGCTGATGGCATTGCTTCGGCTGCCATGCTGAACACCCAAGTTGCTGCTGCTGCGGCGGCCCTGTCTTGGATGATCGTTGAGTGGGTCGAGCGTAAGAAGCCCGGCATGCTGGGCCTAGCCTCGGGTGCGGTTGCTGGTCTGGTGGCCATCACCCCAGCTGCGGGCTTCGTGAACCCTCAAGGTGCCTTGATCATCGGTCTGGTCGCTGGTGCGGGCTGCTACATCAGCGCTGTCTGGCTTAAGAAGATCTTCAACTATGATGACAGCCTCGACGCCTTCGGCGTGCACGGCATCGGCGGCATTATCGGTGCGCTCCTCACCGGTCTGCTGGCGGACGCCACCATCAACAGCCTTGGCGAAGGTGCCTCGGTGATGAAGCAGGCCATGGGCGTCGGCGTGACCATCCTCTGGTCGGGTCTGGCCACGTACATCATCCTGATGATCTGCAAGTACACGGTTGGCCTGCGGGTCTCCGAAGAGGGCGAAGTCGAAGGTCTCGACTCGGCTCTGCACGGAGAAGGCATGCACTAAGACCAAGGCTCTATGCCTAGGTCTACGGAACGGGGGTCCTTCGGGGCCCCCGTTTTCGTTTGCGGTTTCGGTTCGGAATTTAGTCTTGAGGCCAAGGCCCACCGAGGCGGCACTTCTTGATCCACCAGTCCGGCCGCATCTGCTCAAGCCGGTCGACCAGACCTTCGGCCTCGATCTCACTGCCGCAGAGGGCAAAACAGGTCGAGCCAGACCCCGACATTCGGGCCAGCAGCGTCTCACGCTCATCGCGCAAGGTTTCTAGCACTTCGCCGATCTCCGGGTGAAGCCGTACAGCAGGCCCCTCAAGATCATTGCGACAATAGGTCAGATAGGCCGCAACCTCTTCGACCGTCTCGATCACAGGCGGCAGGTTAGGCGTGTAGGCATCCCCCTCCCCACCGTCGGCGTCAAAGGCGCGAAAGACCTGCGGCGTTGAACAGACAATGCCGGGATTGACCAAAACCGCGTGCAGCGTCGGCATTTGCGGGGCCTTGGATAATATCTCTCCGCGCCCCTCTGCAATCACCGGCTCAGCCCAAAGGCAGGCGGCTCCGTCAGAGCCAAGGCTTGCCGCCATCTCTTGAAGGTCTTGATCCTTGATGGACAGGTTCAAGGCGCTGCGCAGCAGCCGCAATGTCGCCCCCGCATCGCTAGAACCGCCGCCTAGACCCGCACCGACCGGCAAGTTCTTGGTCAACAGCACACGAAAAGGCGGTTGCGGGCCCTTGATCACCGACAGGATCTTGCGCACCGCTTGGGTCACCAGATTGTCCGACAGGCTCTCATTGGCGAAGGCCTCGGCAAAGGGGCCGTCCAACTCGATGGTGATGGCATCAGCCGCCTCGACCGAGATCTGATCACCAAAATCGGCAAAGACCATCAGGCTCGAAAGGGGGTGATAACCACTGTCATCCAATCCGCCGACATGGAGGAACAGATTGATCTTGGCCGGAGCAAAGGCCGTCAGACTCACGTTGGCGTTCCCCCTCCGGGTAGAGGATCGGCACGCAAGGGCGGCGCAGGCGGTCCGGTCAGTTCTGGAAGCCCATCTTTCAACTTGCCTTCAACCGCAGCCTTCATCTTGTCCGTAGGCTTAAGGGTGAGCACACGCTGCCACTGATATTTCGCCTCGACCTTGCGCCCAACACGCCAATAGGCGTCTCCGAGATGGTCGTTGACGTCCGCGTCAGCCGCTTCCATCTGCACAGCCTGCTCGAGCATGTCGGCCGCGCGTTTGAAGTCTCCCAAGCGGAAATAGGCCCAGCCGAGGCTATCGACCATCGCGCCTGAGTCTGGACGGCCTGTGAGGGCCTTTCGGATCAAAGCCAATCCCTCATCCAGATTCTCACCGCGATCGATCCACGAATAGCCAAGATAATTCATGATCTCAGGTTCAGTCGGATTGAGGTCGAGGGCCTTTTTCAGGTCAGCCTCAGCGGCAGGCCACTTGCCCGCTCGCTCCAGCGCGATACCGCGCATGAAATAGTATCCCCACTCAGCGGTCTCGCCGCGCATGGCAATGACGCGATCAAGCACCTTGATCGACTCGTCGAACCGCTCTGCCGTGCGCAGAAGGTCGGCGAGGGTCGAGAGGCAATCGGCATCCTTTGGCCGCGCCTTAGCGGTCTCTTCCGCTAGCTTAATCGCGGCCTCATTGTCCCCGCCCCTCTGCAGACCCCAGGCTAGGCGGTTGCGCGCCTCGCCGTAACGCGGACTGGACGGAGCGATCCGCTCATAGGCTGCCGTTGCCGCTATAGTGTCCTTGGCGCTGGTCATCAGGTCGCCAATCATGACCCATGCCTCATCAAGGGTAGGATCAAGCCTTAGGGCAAGCCGCAGATAGATCAGCCCGCCCTGCGGCTGACGCTGGCTCACCGCAGCCACAGCCGTCGCCATCAAGGTCGCGGCCGCACCCTTTTGCAGGGAAGGCAAAGGCGGCGCAGGCTTCTTCTTGGCCAAGCGGACCTTGGCGTCCAAGGCCGTCACATCGCTGGCATTGCCCGCCAGTACCGCATCATAGATCCCAACAGCCTCAGCCTTGCGACCCTGACGCTCTAGGAACGCCCCATAGGCCCCCGCCAGAAAGCCGCTTCCGTCTCCCGTCGCCATAAGGGTCTGGTACGCGTTGGTGGCCTCGTCGATCTTGCCGCGACGCTCCAAAAGTTGCGCCTGATTGAGGGTGGCAAAGAAGGAGGCGAACCGATCCTTGGTCGGTGCAGGCGTGGCCAGCGCCGCATCCCAGTCACCGGCCATGGCTGCGGCATAGGGCAACAAGAGCTCGGTTGATACCTTATAGGAGGGATCGAAATCCTTTTGGCTCAGCAGGTCAAAGGCTAGCTTTGCCTGTGCGGGATCACCGGCCCCCATCGCATCGACCGCACGCACGAACTGGCCCAAGGACTTGGTGCCGTCCTTGGCATCGCCGCTGGTGAAAGTCGCCATCTTGGCTGCGGTAGACACGTCGCCCGACAAGAGGGCGGCGGTAAAGGTGCGCTCGGCCAGCATGCTGTTGCTGCTATCCAAGGCTTGGGCCTGAGCGAAATATCGCGCCGCATCTGTGCTGCGACCTGAATTGATTGCCGTCTGGCCTGCCATATAGAGGGCATAGACCGAGGCCTCTTGGCTCACCTTCGGGACATAGGCCTCTTGCACCGGCCGGTCAGGCGCGGCGGGAACAGACGCGCAGCCCGCCAGGGTCAGCGAAGCGCTAGCAAACAGCGTGAGAGCGAGGGAGCGAAAGCGCACAGGGGGGGCAAAATCAAACATGACCCGAAGGTCTTCTGTTTCACCCAAGGTTTCAAGGGGCAGACCGATCTTGGCCTGCCCCGAACCGAAAATAACCGATTACATATTGGGATAGTTGGGGCCGCCGCCGCCTTCTGGCGTGGTCCAGTTGATGTTCTGCGACGGATCCTTGATGTCGCAGGTCTTGCAGTGGACGCAGTTCTGGGCGTTGATCTGGAACTTCGGATTGTTCCCCGCCTCGTCATAGAGCACCTCATAGACGCCAGCTGGGCAATAGAGCCGCGCGGGTTCGCCATATTTGGGCAGGTTGACCGAGATCGGCACGCTGGGATCTTTCAGCGTCAGGTGCGCGGGCTGGTCCTCTTCGTGGTTGGTGGCGGACAAGAACACGCTGGACAGCTTGTCGAAGCTGATCACGCCATCGGGCTTGGGATAGTCGATGGGCTTATAATCCTTGGCCAGACCCGTATAGGCATAGTCAGGCTTGCCGTGCTTCATGGTGCCGAAGAACGAGAAACCGCCCAGCAGGGTCGTGCACCACATGTCGAACATGCCCAGCGCGCCACCGATCAAGGTGCCGAACTTGGACAGGATTGGCTTGGCGTTGCGAACGAGCTTGAGTTCCTTGGCCACCCAAGAGCCTTCATAGGCGCTCTGGTACTCGACCAATTCGTCGCCTTCACGCCCTGCAGTGATCGCGGCAAAGGCCTGCTCGGCGGCCATCATGCCGGTCTTCATGGCATTGTGGCTGCCCTTGATGCGCGGCACGTTGACGAACCCGGCCGAACAGCCGATCAGCACGCCGCCGGGGAAGGTCAGTTTCGGCACGGACTGAAGTCCGCCCTCGGTGATGGCCCGCGCGCCATAGGCAATGCGCTTGCCGCCTTCGAGGTGAGGCCGAACGGTCGGATGCTGCTTGAAGCGCTGGAACTCATCGAACGGCGACAGGAACGGGTTCTTGTAGTTCAGGTGCACCACATAGCCGATCGACACATAGTTATCGCCGAAATGGTACATGAAGCTGCCGCCGCCGGTGTTCATGTCCAAGGGCCAGCCGGTGGTGTGCTGGGCCAGACCGGGCTTGTGGTTCTCAGGCGGAACCTGCCACAGTTCCTTAATGCCGATGCCGAACTTCTGAGGCTCGCTATCCTTGGCCAGGTCGAATTTGTTGATCAGCACCTTGGCCAGAGACCCGCGCACGCCTTCACCGATGAAGACATATTTGCCGTGCAGCTCCATGCCGGGCTGATAGTCGTCCTTCTTGACGCCGTCCTTGCCGATGCCAACGACCCCAACGATCACGCCCTTGACCGAACCATCGTCGCGGAAGACCAGATCAGAGGCGGCGAAGCCGGGATAGATCTCGACGCCAAGCTCTTCGGCTTGCGTCGCCAGCCAGCGGGCGACATTGGCCAGCGAGCCAATGTAGCAGCCGTGATTGTGCATGAACGGCGGCAGGGCAAACATCGGCAGGGACAGTTCACCCTGAGGCCCAAGCACCAAGAATTTGTCGTTCGTCACTGGCGTTTCCAGCGGCGCGCCCATGGCCTTCCAGTCTGGGAACAGCTCTGACAGAGCCTTTGGATCAAGCACGGCACCCGACAGGATGTGCGCGCCAACTTCAGAGCCCTTTTCCAGCAGGGCGACCGAAATCTCGGTTCCAGCCTCTGCTGCCAATTGCTTCAGACGGATCGCAGCCGACAGGCCCGCCGGTCCACCGCCGACGATAACGACGTCATATTCCATGGCTTCGCGTTCGAGTTCTTCACTCATGACCTGATCCCCTAGTCCTAGAAGCGCGACCTTTTCGGTACGCCATTGATCCCTGCGCCAACTTATCGGAATGTGAGCCATGTTCGGTCAAGGGCAATAGCTGACAGTTATGCTGTTTGTTCTCGATTTTGCCCTTGGTTTTTTGTCCATCCGCCCTCTGGTCCGTGTTACGAGCCTTTAGTGACCCAAACCGCCTCCCCTCTGGCCGATTTTAGCGGCGTTGAAAGCCTGTTGTCGTTCTGGGCGGATGCGGGAATCGATCTGTGTCTTGAGGATGAGCCGGTCAATCGATTGACCGAAACCGCGCAGATGATGCGCGCACCAACACCGCCCACGCCACTGCGTGTTGCGCCTGCTCCGCGCGGGCCTGCTACAGCCAATGCGGCGGCGCTCGAACAGGCGGCCGACAAGGCCAAGGCGCTGGCGGCAGCGGCCTCAACCCTCGAAGCCCTAGCGCAAGCGATCACAGGCTTTGAAGACTGCCCCTTGCGCCGCGACATGACCCATCAGCCCGTGCTCTGGCGCGGGCAGCCTAGCAGCCGGGTCTTGATTATAGGCGAAGCCCCGACAGCAGGGGATCAGTCCACTGGCCAGCCCTTTAGCGGCGTCGAAGGGCGTCTGCTCGAGCGGATGGTTGAGGCTGCAGGTCTTGCTGACCAATGCCTGATGATGA
>CALFYB010000053.1 GCA_937952995.1 uncultured Caulobacteraceae bacterium | reverse complement strand
CCATCCAGCGTCCGGACCGGATCATCGGCAAGGACACGGTCGGCGCGATGCAGGCCGGGGTGTTCTGGGGCTATATCGGGCTGATCGAGGGATTGATCAGCCGGATCAAGGAAGAATATGGCCAACCCATGAAGGTGGTCGCTACTGGAGGCGTCGTCTCGCTGTTTGAAGGCGCGACCGATGCCATCGATATTTTTGATGGAGATCTTACGATCCGCGGCATGCTTGAAATTTACCGACGCAACACCCCCCTTAGTGCTGCATGAAAAAGACATCCGAAGATGAACTCGTCTTCCTGCCGTTAGGTGGGTCGAACGAGATCGGTATGAACTTCAATCTCTATGGTTTCGGCCCGCCCCATGCGCGCAAGTGGATCGTGGTCGATGTCGGAGTGACCTTTGGTGACCAGACGACGCCGGGCGTGGAGATCATCCTGCCTGACCCGTCCTATATCGAAGAATATGCTGACGATATTATCGCCATCGTCCTGACCCACGCCCACGAGGACCATATCGGGGCCATGGGCTGGCTGTGGCCGCGCCTGCGCGCGCCGATCTATGCCACGCCCTTCACGGCCTTCTTGCTGCGCGAAAAGATGCGCGATGCGGGCTGTCTCAAGGACGCAGATATCACTGAAGTGCCGATGGGTGGCTCGATTGATTTGGGCCCGTTCCAGGTGACCATGGTCACGCTGACCCACTCGATCCCTGAGCCGAACGGCCTAGCGATCCGCACGCCGCTGGGCACCATCCTGCACACGGGTGACTGGAAGATCGATCCCGATCCGATCTTGGGCGATAGCACCGATATTGACGCCTTGACCGCGCTCGGAGACGAGGGCGTTCTGGCGATGGTCTGCGACAGCACCAACGTCTTTGTCGATGGCCATGCTGGGTCTGAGGCTGAGGTCCGCGTGGCCATGACCAGCCTGATCAAGGGCCTCAAGGGCAAGGTGGCGGTGGCCTGTTTCGCGTCCAACGTGGCGCGGATGCATACGGTGATCAAGGCCGCTCAGATGGCTGACCGCCGGGTCTGTCTGGTCGGGCGCTCGATGCACCGCATGGCCGCTGCGGCCAAGTCGGTGGGCATGTTCAACGACATCGCGCCGTTCGTGTCTGATGCAGAGGCGGGGTTCTTCCCAGAGGACAAGATCCTCTATCTGTGCACCGGCAGCCAAGGCGAGGCGAGGGCGGCTCTGTTCCGCATCGCCGATGGCACGCACCAGCATGTCAGCTTCGGTCCCGGCGACCACTGCATATTCTCGTCGCGGGTCATTCCAGGCAATGAGATCCCGATCCGCAACCTGCAGAACAAGCTCTCTGGCGCAGGCGTGCGGCTCTATACCGAGCGCGACCATCCGGGCATCCACGTGTCGGGTCACCCTTGCCGTGATGAACTGAAGCAGATGTATCAGTGGGCCCGTCCGCAGATCGCGGTGCCGACCCATGGCGAGCGCCGCCACCTGCTCGAGCACCTAGCCTTCGCCAAGGATTTGCAGGTCCCGCAAGGGGTTGCACCGCGCAATGGCGACATGGTTCGTCTGGCCCCCGGCCGGGCTGAGATCATTGATGAAGTGCCTGCGGGCCGTCTCTATGTCGACGGCGGCGTGGTCACGCCTGAAAATGGCGATGCCCTGCGAGAGCGACGTCATGCCGCCTTTAATGGCGTGATCAATGTCTCGATTGCCTTGAACGAAAAGGGCAAGATCCTGTCGGGCCCTCAGGTGCGCGGTCTGGGCCTGCCCAGCGATGCGGACTATACGCTGGACGACGCTTTGGATGATCTGGCCATTGCGGCGGAGGAGGGCATCAGCCGTCTTCGCGGAGATGGACTGGAAGATGACGACGCTGTCGAGGCCGCGATCAGTCGCGCGGTCAAGAAGGCGGCCCACCGGATTTGGAAACGCCGCCCGCTGGTCGAGACAACGGTTTTGCGGGTTTAGACCCTAGGAGAGGATCAAGATCATGATCGGACGTTTGAATCATATCGGCATCGCCACCCCGTCCATCGAGGACTCCGTGGCCATGTACAAGGACCTGATGGGCGCGACCTCCGCCACGGAAAAGCGGGCCATGCCTGATCAAGGCGTGTGGGTCAGCTTTGTCGACCTGCCCAACAGCCAGATCGAACTGATCGAGCCGTATGGCGAGAACTCGCCAATCCATGCCTTCTTGGAAAAGAACCCCAAGGGCGGGCAACATCATGTCTGTTTCGAAGTGCCCGACATCTATGTCGCGCGCGATGAGATGAAGGCCAAGGGCGCGACGGTTCTGGGCGAGCCACGCATCGGTGCCCATGGCACCTTGATCATCTTCATCCATCCAAAGAATATGGGCGGCGTTCTGGTCGAACTGATGGAAACCCCGAAGGAAGCACACTGATGGGTCCGGTAACAGCAATTTCAATCTATCTGGTGACCTGGTGGGTGGTGCTCTTCACCATCTTGCCGATCGGAGTGACCAGCCATGCTGAGGCAGGCGTCGATCATGGTGATGGCGGTGATCCCGGAGCGCCGGTCGAACCCAAGTTGAAGCGCAAGTTCATTACCACGACCATCGCCGCGACGGTGATCTGGACGATCATTATGGTCTGCCTACAGTTTCGCCTGATCCCTCTGCCCAACGTGCCCATGATTTGAGCCGTTTGGACCTGCTCAATTTTCTGGCACCTCTTCGGGGCTTGCCGTTGGGCTGGTTGGAAAATGAGCGAAAGGTCGCTTGGCCTCCAGTCATGGATCGTAGGCTTTGCTCGGCTGATTATTGAGACTGTAGGATGGCTTCACGGGGCCGGTCGGTCCGGCCATCTTCCGTGGCGTTTCTCCCGATATGACTTTTAAGGCCGTGCTCGTCAGCGCGGCCTTTTTTTCGCCTTCGGAATAGAGAAACCTGCAATCGAGCGATCTTTCCACCACTCAACTGTCCCAGTCCGTTGCCAAGCCTGCGCTTGCGGGGCTATGTGAACCACCTTCGGCAACCCCACGGATATTATCATGCGCCTGTCGCGCTATTTTCTTCCCGTTCTCAAAGAAACCCCGTCGGAGGCGCAGATCGTCTCGCACCGACTGATGCTGCGCGCTGGCATGATCCGGCAGGAGGCGGCGGGTATCTATTCGTGGCTGCCGCTTGGCCATCGGGTCCTGCGCAAGATCGAGCAGATTGTCCGCGAAGAGATGGACCGGGCCGGAGCCATCGAGATCCTGATGCCGACCTTGCAGTTGGCGGACCTGTGGCGCGAGTCTGGGCGTTATGACGCCTATGGGCCGGAGATGCTGCGTATTGTCGACCGCCACGAGCGCGAGCTGCTCTATGGGCCGACCAATGAAGAGATGGTCACGGGCATTTTCCGCTCGTCCGTGCGCTCCTACAAGGACCTGCCCAAGAACCTCTATCACATGCAGTGGAAGTTCCGGGACGAGCAGCGCCCACGCTTTGGCGTCATGCGGGGACGGGAGTTCCTGATGAAGGACGCCTATTCCTTTGATGTCGACGAGGCTGCGGCCAAGCGGTCCTATAACCGCATGTTTGTCGCCTATCTGAACCTCTATGCCCGCATGGGCCTAAAGGTGGTGCCGATGCGCGCCGACACCGGCCCCATCGGCGGCGATCTGAGCCACGAGTTCATCGTTCTTGCCGATACGGGCGAGAGCGAAGTCTTCTGTCACCGTGATCTGGTCGAGATGGGCCCTCCCGGCACCGATCAGGACTGGGACAGCGACCTGCAACATCTGGTCGATCAGCGCACCTCGCTCTATGCCGCCACCGAAGAGATGCATGACGCGGCCCGCTTTGACGCTGAAGTGCCAGAGGATATGCGCCTGTCCGCGCGCGGCATCGAGGTCGGCCATATCTTCTATTTCGGCGAGAAATATTCGGTGCCCATGAAGGCCGTGGTCGCTGGCCCTGACGGGGTCGAACGTCCGGTCCATATGGGCAGCTATGGCGTCGGTGTGTCTCGCTTGCTTGGCGCGATCATTGAAGCTAGCCACGACGATAACGGCATCATCTGGCCAGAATCTGTCGCTCCGTTCGGTGTGGCGGTGATCAATCTGCGTCCCGGCGATGAGGCTGTCGATGCGGCCTGTCAACAGGCCTATGACCACCTGACGGCGGCGGGCAAGGAGCCCTTGCTTGATGACACGTCAGAGCGCGTCGGGGCCAAGTTTGCGACCATGGACCTGATCGGTGTGCCTTGGCAGCTGATCATCGGCCCCAAGGGTCTGGCGTCGGGCGAGGTCGAGATTAAGAACCGTGCCACTGGCGAACGGCAGTCTCTGTCGCTGGATGCCGCCCTGACCCTTCTGAGCGCAAAGGCTGGTTCATAGGGATGGGGCAAGGCGAGGGGCTCACGATCCGCTCGGCGCGTCCGTTCTCCTTGTGGGAGCGACAGCTTGCGGGCCGCTATCTGCGCACTAAGCGTCAGAATGGCGGCGTGGCCCTGATCTCCGGCATCTCCTTTGTCGGTATTACGTTGGCGGTGGCGGTGTTGATCATCGTCATGTCGGTGATGAACGGGTTTCGCACCGAGCTTTTGTCGCGCATCCTTGGCTTTAACGGCCACCTCTATGTCGGCGGCGAGCTTCTGACCCGGCCTGACCGCGATGAGGCCATAGCCCGCATCCGCGCCATTCCCGGTGTGGCGCAGGTCATTCCGATGGTCGAGGCTCAGGTCATGGTCGTCGGCCAAGGCCAGATCTCCGGCGCGGTCGTGCGCGGCGTGACCCCCCAAGACCTCAAATCCATCAAGATCATCACCGGCAACATCAAGGGCGGCTCGACCAAGGGCTTTGGTCAGGGCGACTATGGCGGCGATGAGATCCTGATCGGCGACCGTCTGGCGGCCAATATGGGTGTCGGGCCCGGTGATCCCATTACCTTGATCTCACCCACCGGCGGGGCCACAGCCTTTGGTGGGACGCCAAGACGCAAGACCTACACGGTCGGCGCGGTGTTCAGCATCGGCATGAGCGAATATGATCAGGCCTTCCTCTATATGCCTCTGTCGCAGTCGCAGCTGTTCTTTGGCCGCGACAACGGTGTCGACGTGATTGAGGTTAAGCTGGCCGATGTCGATCAACTGCCTCAGATAAAGCCGCAAGTCGCCCGCGCAGCCGGAACCTTTGCGCTGGTCACCGACTGGCGCGACCGCAATCAGAGCTTCTTCAACGCCCTTCAGGTCGAGCGCAATGTCATGCGGCTGATCTTGATGTTGATCGTCGCCATCGCGGCCATGAACATCATTTCCGGACTGGTCATGTTGGTGAAGAACAAGGGCCGCGACATTGCCATCCTGCGCACCATGGGGGCCGGGCAGGGGGCGATCTTGCGCATCTTCTTCATGGCCGGGGCCAGCATCGGCGCAGCGGGTACCTTGGCAGGCCTGCTCGTCGGGGTGCTGTTTTGCACCTTCATCGGCGAGATCCAGCAGTTTGTGGAGTGGGTCACAGGCTCGACCGTGTTCAGCGCCGATGTCTATTTCCTCGCCCACATCCCGGCCAAGATTGATTGGTCAGAGGTGGTGACTGTGACCTTCTGGGCCCTACTGATGTCGGTTCTGGCGACCTTGCCACCGGCCTGGCGGGCCTCGCGGCTCGATCCGGTTGAGGGGCTGCGCTATGAGTGATGCCGCCCCCGTCCTCAGCCTTCGCGGCATTGTGCGCACCTATCGCTCGGGCGACCGGCAGCTAGAGGTGCTCAAGGGCATCGATCTTGATCTGCATCCGGGCGAGTTGGTCGGCCTGATCGGACCGTCGGGGTCGGGCAAGTCATCCTTGCTGCACGCGGCTGGCCTGTTGGAGCGGCCTACGGCGGGGCAGGTACTGATCGGTGGCCAGGATTGCACAGAGATGAGCGAGACGGCCCGCACCCAGGTGCGCCTCAACCAGATCGGCTTTGTCTATCAGTTCCACCACCTGCTGGCCGAGTTTAGCGCGAGGGACAATGTCGCCTTGCCGCAGATGATCGCCGGCGCGCGCCAGCCCGAGGCGCGGCAGAGGGCCGACGAGCTTCTATCCCATCTGGGCCTTGCCGAGCGCCTCAA
>CALFYB010000052.1 GCA_937952995.1 uncultured Caulobacteraceae bacterium | reverse complement strand
CAATTGCCAAAGCATCGCACTGAGTAGCTTTTACAAAGTCGGCAGCTTGCTCAACGTCTGTTAATAACTGCTCACGAGTCATCTTGCCATCGGCACCATGACCATCTTCCTTATCGCCCTGCATTGTTTCTAGAGAACCCAATACACCAAGCTCAGCCTCTACAGTCACCCCAATAGAATGAGAAAACTTCACAACCTCTTTAGAGACATCGATATTGTACTCGTAACTGGCAACCGTTTTACCGTCGGCCTCGAGCGAGCCGTCCATCATCACGCTGGTAAAGCCGTACTGGATGGCGGTGGCGCAGGTGGCCGGGCCGTTGCCGTGGTCCTGGTGCATGCAGACCGGGATGTTCGGATAGATCTCGACCAGGGCGTCGATCAGCCGGGCCAGCATGATGTCGTTGGCGTAGCTGCGCGCGCCGCGCGACGCCTGGATGATCACCGGCGCGTCGACGGCCTCGGCCGCCTCCATGATCGCCAGGCCCTGTTCCATGTTGTTGATGTTGAAGGCGGGCACGCCGTAATTGTGCTCGGCGGCATGGTCGAGCAGCTGGCGCATGGAAACGAGAGGCATGGGGATCTCCGGATGGGGGGGGTGCAGGTGCGGACGGGGCGTTATTCGCTATCGATCCAACTTCGGGTGCCCTGACGTTCGTGACGGCACCTGACTTTGAGAACCCGACTGATAGCAATCATGACAACGACTATGTGGTGACGGTAACGGCGACTAGTGCTGGCGTTTCAAGCTCACAAACCGTGACCGTGACCGTGACGGACGTGGACGAGATCGCTCCAGTCATTACCGGCCCCAGTGGTGGCCCGGGGGCAGGGGCTTCGGCTGTCACAGTTTATGAGAACCAGACCGGGGTTACGACCCTATCGGCCAATGAGGCCGTGACTTGGAGCCTTTTCGGCGGAACAGATCAAGGTAAGTTCTCGATCAGCGCAACTGGCGTTCTGACTTTCATTTCGGCCCCCGACTACGAGGCCCCCACCGACGTTGATACCAACAATACCTATGTGGTGTTGGTGGGTGCGCAAGATGCGTCGGGGAACACCAGTTCACAGACTGTAACGGTGACCGTGGCTGACCTTGCCGATACGGCCCCGATCATTTCGGGTGCCACGACGCTCATGGTGGATGAAAACCAAACCGGCGTTACCACCCTGTCGGCAAATCGTCCCGTCAGTTGGTCCATCGTCGGCGGTTCAGACCAAGGCGCATTCTCGATCAACGCGGCGGGTGTTTTGACTTTCGTCACGGCTCCCGACTACGAGAACCCAACCGACTCCAACGCGAACAACAGCTATATTGTTCAGGTTCGTGCCACCGACAGTGCGGGCAATGTCGCCACGACGACGGTCACGGTCCTGATCCGTAATCTGTCAGACACACCGCCGATCAGTGGTGGCGGCACCGCCTCGATCTCGGGCCGGATTAGTCGTTCGAGCGGTCCTGCCGTTGCAGGTGTCGTCGTGGAACTTGTGGATGCCAACGGCAATTTGATTGCCTCGGCGATCTCCCAGTCTGGCGGCTTCTACGCCTTCAGCAATATCCCAGCGGGCAACTATGGCGTTCGGTTCAACACGTCGAGCGGCATTACCCGTAGCCAAACCGATGTCGGCACACCTCAGGGCAGTGCTGTGACCAACATTAACGTGGCATCTGGGACCGACATCAAAGACGTCAACGCCATCGTCATTGACCCGTCCGGCGTCATCTATGACAGCGTCCAGCGCACCCCGGTCTCCGGTGCCCAAGTTTCAATCTATTTTGGCGGCAGCAAGGTCAGCAACAGTTGGTTGGATGCAGGACTGGGTGGATCAAACGACCAAACGACCGACAGCACCGGTTTCTATAGCTTCGTGTTGAGTGCTGCGGCTTCAACGGGCACCTATGAACTTCGAGTGGTCGCTCCATCGGGCTATGCGAACGCGGCCAGCCTTTTGATCCCATCCAGCGGCACCTTGACGACGGCGTTGGGCGGCGGTGTGCAGGAGGTTCAGCCTCAGGCTACGGCACCGTCCGCGGGACAATCGACACTCTATTATACCAAATTCACCTTTACGGTCGGTGCGACCTCAGCCACCACCTCCAACGGTGTTGTCAAAAACCATATCCCGCTCGACCCTATGATGACGGCGTCCTTGAACGTTGCCCAAAATGCGACGGAAGCAGGCCAATCGGCCCGCTTCACGGTGAGCATGAACAGAACCAACAATACCGGCAGCGGCCTGACGTTCGATCTTAAGGATTTGGCGACCGGAACCGCCACCAGCGGCCTTGACTATCCCGCCTTGGCGGCTGGCCAAAAGCTGACTGTGCCAAGCGGCGCGAGCAGTGGATCCTTTGATCTGGTCGCAACCGATGACGCGCTTGTTGAGTCCGACGAAACGGTGTCGTTGAAGATCTCTAATCCTGCCATTGGCGGAACCGATATTGCGTCCTTCACGACCCTGACGGCGGATACGGGCCTAGCCACTATCGTCGATAATGACCATGCCCCGGTCTTTACCGCGCCCAATGCCACGATCGACGGCAAGCCCGCCTTCAGTCTGGACTATCCTGAGAACCAGGTGGTGGGTGCAGTTTTGGGCACTGTTGCGGCGACCGACGCTGATGGCGGTACCTTAACCTACACCATCACCTCCGGTGATCTGGGAGGCTCGACGCCTTGGTTTGCGATCAACAGCGCAGGTCAGATCAGCCTGACGGCTGCTGGCGTCGCGTCTGTGGCCAATGACTTTGAACAGTTAGTCAATGTCCACAGCCTGACGGTCACAGTGACGGATGGTGCCAACCCAGTATCGGCCGCCGTGGTTCTGCATGAGACCAATACCGACGACATCCCACCGGTGATCACCGGGGCTGGCAATCAGGTCGGTCTGACTTCAGCCATTACCGTCAAAGAAAACCAGACGGCGGTCACCACCTTGACCTCGGACAAGGTTGTAACCTGGAGCCTTGTTGGCGGCGCCGATCAGGCCAAGTTCAAGATCGATCCGGCGACGGGGGCATTGACCTTCCTTGCCGCGCCAGATTTTGAACTTCCAACCGACGCCGACGCCAATGGTACCTATGTGGTCCAGGTTCAGGCCAAGGATGCGGCGGGCAATATCAGCCTGCATACGGTGACCGTGACAGTCGCAGATGTGGACGACACCGCACCTTTGATCACCGGTCCCAGTGGCGGGGCAGGGGCCAAGGCCTCTGGCCTGACGGTCAATGAGAACCAGACCGCTGTGACCACCCTGTTGGCCAATGAGAAGGTCACTTGGGCTCTGGCGGGCGGTGAAGATCAGTCCAAGATTGCCATTGATCCGGCCTTGGGCGTGATGACCTTCAAACTCGCACCCGACTATGAGAACCCGACCGACGGTGCCACCTCTGGCCAAAACACCTATATTGCTACGGTCAGCGCCACCGACACGTCCGGCAATGTCAGCCTTCAAACGGTGACAGTGACCGTGGCCAATATTGACGAGCTTAGTCAGAAACTGGCCCAGATCGCTCAGCCCCTGCGCGACAGCCTACGCAACTACGCGTTCCAGAGCTTGAGCGACATGCTCAGCTTCAATGAGCGTCTGTTGGCCGGCGGTGCCGGTGGGATGGACAGCTGTGTCGACGCGGCCAAGAAGAAGGCTCTGTCCGGCGGCTGGAACATCAATCAAACGGTTCAGGCCGGTGACCTGACCTACACCAAGCGGCTTGACCGCTGTGACCAACTCAATCGGGTCTATCTCGATGCTGGCGTCTCAGCCTCTAAGACCAATGGTGAAACCGTGGTGCGTAGTCTTGGCTCGTTGCGGGTCGAGCGCGACCTGCGCAAGAACTTGACGGTTGGCGCAGGTCTGATGGCGACCTATGCCGATGACCATCTGTCGGAGTTCACCAACAGCACCATCTCTGACCGGTCCTTGCAGCTGAACCTCTATGGCCGCAAACAGCTGACGCCGACCCTGCGCATGGCCGCCTTTGCCGGTCTTGGACAGGCTTGGTACGATTTTGGGCTCAAGGATGATGGTCTGACCTTGACCGGTAAGATGGTTGGCAATCGCCAACTCTATGGCGCGTCCTTGTCAGGCGACATCAAGATGAAGGGGGCCAGCCTGACCACGGACCTGATCATCTCACGGGCGATGGAAGATCTGGGCAATGCCAAGCTGGCGGCCAAATATCAGGGCGAAAGCCGCTCTGGCATAGCGCTGGCCGTGGGTAAGGTGGATGTGACGCGGGTCAATGTCCCGGTTCATATCCCCTTCGATCTGAAGCGGTTCGACCGGGCCGATGGCAGCAAGACGCGGTTCGAGGTCAGTCCTGGCCTGCTGTGCGAAGACAATGCGGCCTACACCTCTGGGCTCGAATGCGGCTTCAAGGCCGATGCCAAGTTCGTCACCAGCAAGGCCGACCGCAGCCGGGTCTATGTCGATCTGACCTACGAGCGGGTCAGAGAGATGGAACGCAAGGCCATTGGTCTGGGCTATGCCCGCCGCTTTGGCCAGCAGAAGAACTTGGAACTGTCCTGGACCGTCCGCAATCAAATGTCAGATCGCGGCCGCCCAGATGGACAGATCATGATGCAGTTGAGAGCGACCCGGTAGCGATCCCTAAGGCTAACCGGGCCAACCCTACCTGATCAGCGCCCCGTGAAGTTCGCGGGGCGCTTTTCGAGGAAGGAGGCGACGCCTTCCTTATGGTCTGCCGATTTGAAACAGCCCGATAGGGCCTCGACGTGCGCCTTCATATGCTCTGCCATATCGCGTTCAAGGCCATGCCAAACGAGCTTCTTCATGAGCCTCAGAGACATCGGCGAGGATTTGAGATAGCGGCGGGCCTCGGTCAGGGCGGCTTCCATCAGGTTTTCCGGCGCGACCAGTTCGTTGGCATAGCCCAGTGCTAAGGCTTCAGCGCCGGTGATCTGATCGCCGGAATAGAGAAGACGCAACGCCTTTGAGGGGCCGATCAGACGGGGCAAGATCCAGCTGCCAGCGCCTGTGTCGGGGACCAGCCCTCGATGGGCGAAGTTCCACGCAAACCGCGCCCGGTCGGTGACGATGCGAACATCGCATTGGCTGGACCATTCGGCACCCATGCCGACCGCAAAGCCGTCAATGGCACCGATCACGGGCTTGGGACAGGCCACCAAGGGCCACCATTTGCCATCCTCATGAGCCTCACCGCGTACGCCTCGGGTTTCCCCGGGAATGGTGGCAAGATCAGCAAGATCGGTGCCCGCACAGAAGGTCCCGCCGGAACCGGTGAGAATGATCACCCGCACCCGGTCGTCGGCCCCTAAGGCTGCGACCTGATCGGTAAAGGCGAACAGCATGGCATAGGTAATAGCATTACGCTTTTCGGCCCGATCAATGGTCAAGATCGCAATGCCGTCGTCACGGATTTCGCTGCGGATGTGGTGGGCCGTCATGTTTGCCTCCCAAGGCGTCTGTTATTTTGTCATGAGCAGACCGCAGAAGCCGCGCTTGGTCCAGATCAAAAGGACCAGACTAGCCCCCTTTACGCTCCAATCCGCATCTTGTGTTGGACAGGGCGGTTTTGTCGGTACAATCTTATCTGAACATAGATCACCTGACCGCGGGATCGTGAGATCGCTGCAAGGTCGGGGCTGGGACGAAACAGGGACGATATCAACCATGAGCACCGCCGCTATTCCCGCTAATCTCGACGCCATCCTTAAAGAAGCGCACCTGCCGTCCTTGCTGATGTCGCTGGTCCATATGACCGGAGACGCCAGTCTGCTGACCGATGAGATGACGCCGGTCTATGACTTTTTTGGCGACAGCAAGATCGGCGGCTATTCGCCCGAAATTCAGGAGCGTCTGCGCGGACAGGCCGCTGCGGCCTTGCGGGCCTATCTGAGCGGTGAGAAGCCCTTGCCGACCCGTCCGACCGATAGCGTGATCTTGCGGATGATGAACCTAGTGGCTGGTGTTGAGGTGCCCGAACGGTACACGCCGCTCTTGATGGAAGAGCTTGGTCTTGATGGCATAGACCAAAAGCGCCCGGTTTGGGATGAGGCGACGGTTCAGGCTGGCGCAAAGATGAAGGTCCTGATCATCGGGGCGGGCATGTCCGGCATCTTGGCGGCGATCCGCTTGAAACAGGCTGGCGTACCCTTCGAGATCATCGAGAAGAACCCAGATTTTGGCGGGACTTGGCTGGAGAACACCTATCCCGGCTGCCGGGTGGATAATCCAAGCCACCTCTATTCGCTGTCCTTCGAGCCGAACCACGACTGGCCGATGCACTATTCGACGCAAAATATCCTGTTCGACTATTTCAAGGGTGTCGCGGCAAAGCATGAACTGCGCCCGCATGTCCGCTTTGGCACGATGGTTGACGAGGCGGTCTATGACGAGGCGGCCAAGATGTGGCGGCTCAAGGTCACCCGCGCCGATGGTGGTCAAGAGACCCTTGTTTCTAACGCAGTTATCAGCGCCGTTGGCCAACTGAACCAGCCGCGCCTGCCCGACATTAAGGGCCGCGATAGTTTCGAGGGGGAGGCCTTCCACTCGGCCCGTTGGCGTCACGATGTGGACCTGACCGGCAAGCGGGTTTGCGTTATCGGCACCGGAGCCAGTGCGTTCCAGTTCGTGCCCGAGATCGCGCCAAAGGTTGGAGACATGACCGTGTTCCAACGGACGCCGCCATGGCTTGGCCCAACGCCGGACTATCATGACAAGGTGACGCCCGGCGAAAGCTGGCTGCTCAAGACTGTGCCCTATTATGAAAAATGGTACCGCTTCTGGCTGTTCTGGATGCTGACCGACGGCATCATCGACGCCATTACGGTGGATCCAAACTGGGATGGCCCGCTAACGGCGGTTAGTCAGGTCAATGCTGACGTCTCGGCCATGATGATCGAGGCCATGCGCGTGCAGGCTGAGGGCGCTCCTGGCCTCTTGGAAAAGCTGATCCCAAACTATCCGCTCGGCGGCAAGCGTTCGGTTCGCGATAATGGCGTTTGGATCGGGGCTCTGCGCCGCGAGAACGTCCACCTTGTCACCGAAGGAATTCGCGAGATCACCAAGACCGGTGTGGTGACGGCGGACGGGGTTGAGCACAAGGCCGATGTGATCATCTATGGCACCGGCTTTGAGGCCAGCGACTTCCTGCGCACCTTCAAGATCGTCGGGCGCGGCGGGGTTGAGTTGCATGATCAGTGGGCGGGCGATGCGCGCGCCTATCTGGGCATGACGGTGCCGAACTTCCCGAACCTGTTCATCGTCTATGGCCCCAACACCAACATCGTCGTCAATGGCAGCATCATCTTCTTTAGCGAATGTAGCGTGCGATACATTGTCGGTGCCATTGAGCTTCTGGCCAAGACCGGCAAGTCGGCTTTGGAAGCGCGCAAAGACGTTCACGACGCCTTCAACGAGAAGGTCGACGAGGCCAATGCGGGCATGGCTTGGGGCGTGCCTCAGGTGTCAAGCTGGTACAAAAATGCCTCTGGCCGGGTCAGCCAAAATTGGCCCTTCCGCCTGATCGACTATTGGACCGCGACGCTGAAGCCGGACCCGAAGGATTTTATTATTAGCTAGGGGGCGAGAGACCCCCTTCAGCCTTAGGCAAAAGGGCCGCAACCCATAGGCTGCGGTCCTTTTGTTTTTGGTGCTTAGGCTGGAATGCCGAGTGCGGCACCAATCAGGGCCTGTTCTTCACGGTCCGGAGCGACCCGGACTTGACACACATCGTCAAAGATCATGGTTGCCGGTTGGTCCGCCGAATAGGCGGGCCACTGGGGCAGGTCCGCGTGGTTGGGATTGCCGTGGCGGGCAAAGTTGATCCAGGCTTGGCTCATGGCGTGACCCAGCTTGCGTGCCCGGGCACTGCCACCCGTTAAGGTTCCTGCGACGTCGGTATTGTTGAAGGCGAAGGCGATTTCCGAGCAGTGGAAGGCACGCGGGCGGCCATCCAGAACGGGGGTTTGCCAGGTGAACCAAAAGACATAGGCCGGAGCCCCGCCTTGGGCCGACTTCATCTTGGCCTGATATTGCGCCCGCGCCCGCGCCGAACCCGCGCAGCTTAGAGAATAGACATCAAAGGGCTTCATCTTAGGATTACGACGACGGACGGCGGCGAAGATGCCTTCCGAAGGTGCGCCATAGATCTTAACGAGGTTCGCCTTGGCCTCTTCTTCGGTCATCCGCTCATATTCTGGATGGTTTAGGGCGTGAACCTGCTCATTCAGCACCGTGCCGACCATCAGCGGGATTGGCTTCATGACCGGAGGCGCATCCTTCTCGAAGGGATGGCGCACCACGATTTCGCCATCGACGATGGGCACAAAGTCACCGGCGCGTGGGCCACGGGCGCTGATGGCATTGGTCTGGCCCGGCTTGCGCAGTTTGGCCTGCGCGCGGATCGCGGCCTGAACTAGGTCGCGATAGGGCAGGGCCTTGATGGCATCCATCGAGGTGCCCGCAGCGCCAAGTTCCGCCAAGACCTGATCGGTCAAACGGTTGGCGTCAGCAGGAACACCAATCAGGTGTGACGAGCCGCTTTGAACCACAGCGCGGTGGAACAGGCCTGCCGCCTTTGGCATAACCATCAGGGTGCTGACCTTCGCGCCGCCGCCGCTTTGTCCCATGATGGTCACGCATCCGGGGTCGCCGCCGAAGTTGGCGATATTGTCTCGCACCCACTCCAGAGCCAGCACGATATCTTGCATGCCAATATTGGCCGAGGCCTTATATTCCGGGCCAAAGCGCGAGAAGTCGATATAGCCCAAGGCACCAAGTCGATGGTTCAAGGAGACCACAACCACATCGCCCGAGCGGGCTAGATTTTCGCCGTCATAGCCGGGCTGCTCTTGACCGGAGCCCGCATAGTGACCGCCGCCATGTATCCAGACCATAACCGGACGTTTCTTGCCATCGAGGCCGGGGGTCCAGACATTGGTCCGTAGGCAGTCTTCGCCTTGGATGCCGTCGTTCCAGGCGAACATCCAAGCTTCTTCGTCGTTCTTCCAGCCATCACGATCGGGCTGCGGGCTGACCGGGCCATATTGCATGGCGCTGCGCAAACCGGTCCAAGGCTTGGGCTTTTGCGCGGGCAAGAAGCGCGCCGAGCCGCCCGTGTCCGCGCCGTAAGGGATGCCCTTGAAGGTGAAGATTGAATTGTGGATATATCCGCGAACACGGCCTGCTTCGGTTTTGGCCACGGCCAACCCGTCGGAGCCTCGGAAGGGGTCGGGGCCTGCGGTCTTGGGAGCAGAGGCCTTGGCCTGAGCCGCATCAGCCGACGTCGCCGCACCGGCCACTAAGCTGCCAGCCAAGGCTGCGGTCATCAGACTACGCCGGTCGAGCTTCAAATTCGCGCTCGTCTTGCGGTGATCTTGCATCGACATGTGTTTCTCGCTCCCATGGTTCGCCGCTGGGGTTGATCCGCCAGACGGCTTAGTTTCCACATTTGGAACCATCGTTAGCAACAATGGATGGGGCAGGCAAAATTCGGCTGCGAGGATCTCTCACCTGTAGAGAGCAACTGCTTGGGCGCTAGCCTCCGCCTATCTTAGGCAGCAGCACGACCTCGCTGTGTGGGGCTAAGGCTGCGCCATGGGCGTCTTGGGTAATGACACCGTCTATGGCGATGGCCATGCGCTGGTCGATCAGGTCGCCGAGGCCGGGAAAGCGGGCTTCGATCTGTTGCAGGAGGTCGCGCACGGTTGAGGCCTCGACCTCGAACGACCGCAGACCGCCGGTTAAGGCCCGGCAGTCTGCATAGTCGGCAATGACCAGAGCCATGGCCTAGCCGGCTTTTGCGTCGATGGCCGCCCTGATCTTGGAGGGCGACAGGGGCAGATCGTGCATCCGTGCGCCGGTGGCATGGCGAACGGCGATGGCCAGCGCCGCCAGCGGCGGAACAATTGGCACTTCGCCCACGCCCTTGGCCCCATAGGGGTGGGCGGGGTTAGGTACCTCGACCATGACCGCGTCGATCATCGGCAGGTCAGAGGCCACGGGCACGCGATAGTCGAGGAACCCGGCATTTTCCATGACGCCGCCGGTGCTGAAGACATATTCCTCATTCAGCGCCCAGCCGATGCCTTGGGCGACACCGCCTTGGATTTGGCCCTCAACATAGGCCGGATGGATCGCTTTGCCGACATCTTGGGCGGCGGTGTAGCGCAGAACGGTGACGTGGCCGGTCTCTGGATCAACCTCGACATCGCAGACATGGACGCCAAAGCCGGGGCCAGCCCCTTGCGCGTTCAAGGCCACCACGGTGGCAATAGGACCGCCGGTCTTTCCAGCCGAACCGGCCAAAGCGGCCAAGGTGAGAGCGCCCTTAGGGGCCTTGTCGGCCTGAAGGCAATGGGCAGCGCCGTCTTGCCAGACCACCTGATCTTGATCCACGCCCCAGGTTTCAGCGGCGCGGCGCTTGAGGTCCGTGACCAGCTTTTCAGCGGCCTGAACGACGGCCATGCCGGTGGCAAAGGTCGTGCGGCTGCCGCCTGTGACGGTGGAAAAGCCGATGGAGGCCGTATCTGCGACGATGGGCCGGACCTGATCTACGCCAATGCCCAGAACCTCAGCGGCCATCATGGCCATTGAGGCACGTGAGCCGCCAATGTCGGGGCTGCCGGTCGAGACAATGGCGGTGCCGTCTTCGTTGATGCTGACATTGACGGTGGATTCGCCGCCAATATTGAACCAAAAGCCCGCCGCTATGCCGCGCCCTTGGTTGGGACCAAGGGGTATGGCCATATGGGGGTGGGACTTGATGGCTTCGAGCGTTTCGACATAGCCGATATTCTTGTAGACCGGGCCGTAGGGGGCCCGGACCCCGTTGCGAACGGCGTTCTTCTCACGAATGGCCATAGGGTCCATGCCCAGCTTTTCAGCCAGCTCGTCGACGGCGCATTCCACGCCAAGGGCGGCATTGGGCGCGCCCGGTGCGCGGTAGGCGGCGACCTTGGGGCTGTTGGTCACGACATCCCAGCCGGTGATCTCGAAATTGGCGACGTCATAGCAGGCCAGCGAGGTCATGACGGCGGCCCCAACCGGTGAGCCCGCAAAGGCCCCGGCTTGGAACTTTAGGTCGATTTGGGCGGCGGTGATGGTGCCGTCTGACTTGGCTCCCATCTTGACGGTGACGACCGAGGCCGAGGTCGGGCCTGTGGCGCGGAACACCTCTTCGCGGGTCATGACCATTTTCACCGGATGGCCGCTCTTTTGCGACAGCACCAGCGCCAGAGGCTCCAGATAGACGGTTGTCTTGCCGCCAAAACCGCCGCCGATCTCGGCGGGAATGACGCGCACATCGGAAAAGCGCATCTTCAGCAGCTTGGCGCAGAGGCCGCGGATCACGAAATGACCCTGACTGCTGCTCCAAACCTGGGTCTGGCCATCGGCGGCATAGCTGGCAACACAGGCGTGGGGCTCGATATAGCCCTGATGCACGGCGGCGCTGCTATAGCGGGTCTCGACAATCACATCGGCGGCGGCAAAACCAGCGGCCAGATCACCCCGATCAAGCCGGTGCTTGGTGGCGATATTGCTGGCTTTGGTGGGCGTGTCGCCAAGGCCAGCCGTGAACATCTGATCATGCAGGATCGGTGCGTCCGGGGCCATGGCCTCTTCGACATCGATCACATGGGGCAGGACCTCATAGACAATGTCGATCAGGTCCAGCGCCTGATCGGCAATGGCGTTCGAGGTCGCAGCGACGGCGGCGACCGCATGGCCGTGATAGAGCACCTTGCCTCTGGCCATCACATTGGCCGACAGATCCCGCAGGTTGGAGGCGCTTTCTCCGGCTTCGTAATGTTCAGCCGCCAGATCGGGCATGTCTGCGCTGGTCATCACCGCCTTGACGCCGGGCAGGGCGAGGGCCTTGCGCGTGTCGATCGAGACGATGCGGGCATGGGCGTGGGGGCTACGCTTGACCTTGGCGATCAACATGCCGGGCAGGTGGAGGTCTGCGCCATAGGCGGCGCGGCCTGTGACCTTTTCCACCCCGTCGGGGCGGATCGGGCGGGTGCCGACGACCTTGAGAATGGGGCCGGTGTCTTCAGGCTTTACGGGCTTGTTCATGCGCTTTTCCGATCCTGTCTGAGTTCGGCGGCGGCATCGAGCACGGCCTTGATAATCTTGTCATAGCCGGTGCAGCGGCAAAGGTTCCCGGCCAGCCAGTAGCGGGCCTCCGACTCGGTGGGGTCAGGATTGGCGTCTAGCAGGGCCTTGGACGCCATCAGCAGACCCGGCGTGCAAAAGCCACATTGCAGGGCGGCGTGATCGAGGAACTTTTGCTGCAGGGGATGGAGGGTCCCGCCTGCGGCCAGACCTTCGATGGTCTCAACCCGGCAGCCTTCGACCTCTGCGGCCAGCACCAGACACGAACAGACAAGGCGTCCGTCCATGATCACGCTGCAAGCCCCGCAGTCGCCCGACCCGCAGCCCTCTTTGGAGCCGGTCAGGTGCAGCTCGTCGCGCAAGACATCCAAGAGGGTCTGGCCCGGATCGCTGAGGAACTCGACAGGATCGCCATTGACGATGGCGGCGGTGCGTTGCTTGCTCATGCCTGTTCCTTTGCTCTGTTCCAAGCGATGACGGCGGCGCGATGGGCCAGCACGGCGGCGATCTTGGTGCGATAGTCGGCGGTGCCGCGCTTATCGCTGATGGGTTGGCAGGCGGCGCGAACCGCCTCCTCCATTTGGGTGAGGGCGGCGGCCTCTAAGCGGGTGCCGACTAGGGCCTGCCCGGCATCTGCGACGAGCAAGGCTGTGGGAGCCACCGCGCCAAGCGCCACAAAGGCCGATGTACAGACCCCGTCGGCATCGAGGGCCAGACTGACCGCAGCGCCAGCGACGGCAATGTCCATCTCGGTGCGCGGGATCAGGCGCAGATAGGCGTCGGATGCTTTCGAACCGCGCGGGGGCAGCTTGAAGGCAATGATGAACTCGCCAGCGCCGAGCGACGTCTTGCCCGGGCCAGTAACGATGGTCTCAACAGCGGCTTCGCGCGTGCCAGAAGGACCGGCGATTACGCAGGTGGCCCTAGCGGCGATCATGGCCGGCACGCTGTCTGCGGCGGGGGAGGCATTGCAAAGGTTTCCGGCCAGCGAGGCTCGCCCTTGAACTTGCGTCGATCCGATTAGGTTTGCCGCCTCGACGACGCCGGGCCAGATCTTGGACAGGGTCGGATGCTCGCTGAGCATCGCGCCGCAGGTGGCGGAGCCAATGACGAAACCGCCATTTTCAGAGCGAATACCGATCAGGCCGGGAATACGCTTTAGATCGACAATGTGATCCGGTTTAGCGCGGCCGGACCGTACCTGCACCAACAGGTCTGTGCCACCGCTGAGGGCTCTGGCTGAGGCACCCGAGAGGGCCTTAACCGCTTCATCCACCGATGAGGGGGACAGATAGGATAGCTGAGCCAAGAGACCTCCAACCCATAATGTTCACACGCCCAAGGCGCGATAGTCTTATCTTTGCATAGCCTAGAGCCGTTCAGGGGCTCTTGGCCATGTGCGCATCATATCTTCGCTTCAACTCGCCGTGATGACGGTCTGTTTAGGCGTCTGCCAGTCCGACAATCGCCACAGCACTGACATTCTGGATCGGAGAGCCGCCCAGATTATGCGACAGGGCCATGGTCGGTGGGGTGCTGCGCTGGCGGGCACCCGCGCGGCCGAGCAGTTGCAGATAGTTCTCGTAGATCATCCGCAGGCCCGATGCGCCGATGGGGTGACCAAAACATTTGAGTCCGCCGTCGATCTGGCAGGGCAGGCCGCCGTCAGCATCGAAGAAGCCATCGAGCACGTCCTTATAGCCTTGGCCCTCTTTGGAGATGAACAGGTCCTCCATCGTCACCAGTTCGGTGATCGAGAAGCAGTCATGCACCTCCATCAGGCTGATCTGTTCGCGCGGATTGGTGATTCCGGCCTCTTGATAGGCCTTGGCTGCTGCCACGCGTGTGGTGTGGAAGTAGCTGCCATCC
>CALFYB010000051.1 GCA_937952995.1 uncultured Caulobacteraceae bacterium | reverse complement strand
GGCTGATGGTGCAAAACCAGCGACCGCAATAGCCATTGTGGGTCGCCCAAAGCTCATGGGGCACATAGGTCATGGGCGGGGTCGCCCCGAAAAGACCCGTCAGATAGGCCCCCAAGGCCTCGTGACCCTGAATACCCGCTGCGGTTTGCGGATCGGCATAGATCGTGTCCGATGAATAGAAACCCAACAGACGCGGCACATCCTTGTCCGTCCAAGCCTGTAGCCAGCGGCGGTTGAAGTCTTCCAGATCAAGGCTCATAGCTGAGGCTCCACGCCAAGAACACGCTCGCGATAGGCGGCGGTAAAGGTTTCAGGCGGGGCCACCTCTGGTCCGCCCATCACTGCAAATCCATGCAGGCCCAGCATTGGATCGCTGGCAGCCCGCTCAAAATAGCTGTGACGCCGCTGGCGAGCCACATCGCCAAACTCCGCATCCAACGAAGACTGAATCTTGGCGACGAAGCGTAGGCGGCGCATCCGCTCTGCCCGTTCCTCGGCATAGGGTGCCAAGAGAGCTGGGCTCCAGTCTTGCGAGCCCAGCAAGAGATCGCTGACCAAGCGAACATCGCGGTAGGTGATCGACAGGCCAAGGCCGATGATCGGATCATTCCAACCCGCCGCATCGCCCACCAGCACGGCACCTTGCGCAAAGGGCGTGTCCGTCCAGGTGTCGTTATTGGCATAGCTGCGCAAAGGCCCGGCCGGACGGCCATCGGCAATATGGCGGTTGCGAGGGCTACAATTCACCCGAAAGCTCTCTAGGAATCGCTTCGGACCATCGGGACCAGCAAAGCGTGAGCGCTCATCAAGGCTATAGCTGCCATAGACCCGCACCTTTCCATCGCCTTGCGGGAAGGCCAGGAAAGCAAACTCGCCCTCGGTGCCAATGGCTTGGGTATGCTCGTCCCAACCCTCGACGCCCTCAACCAACATGCCCCCGAACATATGGTGGGGCCGGTCAGCATTGAGGGTAATGGCGGCGGCATCACGGACCATCGAGTTGCGGCCATCGGCCCCGACGACCATGCGCGCAGAGGCCGTGTGGGTCACGCCGTCCTGTTCATAGGTCACTGACGGGGCCGACCCGGTAACGACCGACAAGACATTAACCCCGCGAAGGGCCGTGGCACCGTTGCGCACGGCCTCATCAAACAGGGTCTGACAGTGCTTTGGATGGCCGATACACAGGGGACCGGGGACATCGGGCAAAAACATGCCCAGTGGCAGAGGAGCCGCTTCGGCCTCTTCAGGCTTACGCACCTCGTCATAGGTGATGTGGTGGGTCAGGTGGTGTCCACCGGCCCCCATCAGGAGGTCATAAAGACCCAGCCTTTGAACCTCGGCCACGCCCCAAGGCGCGATCCACTCACCGCGAACCTGATCTTCAAACTGTTCAGACCGTTCAAGAACAAGCACCTTGTGACCGGCACGGGCCATGACAATCGCCATCGCCGAGCCGCTGATGCCGCCGCCAATCATGATGAGATCGAACTGATCCATGGTTTCTTCCCTTTGTTTTTATAAGTCCAAAAACGCTGAACAGCCCTGTTGAACCTTAGGATTTAAGAGGAGCATAGGCGCTCCCTTCAGAATTCAAAGTCCGAACTCATGCCAATTTTGGCGCGCTGACCATGGCCACCGCTGTGGTCACAATATCGTCGAGAGTAGACCCAGATTGCCAGATCGGATGGCTGCGAGACTGGTCACTCAGCATGGCCTCTCGCAGAGCAAGGATGGAGCCAAGATAGGTTCCAAGAAAGATAAACCGGCGGTTCTGTTCGGCCGCAGAAAGGTTGGGCATCAGACCACGCATGTGGGTCAAACAGCGCTGATAGCCAACATTCCAGCGCCCCCCCAAGGCCTCCGCAAAGATGACGGGATAGTTAGCGCTGAGGTCCAACAAGAAGCGATTGAACGTCTGCTCTTGAGTGTTTTCGCCTTCATCGAGATCGGCCGATGGCAAGATGATCGCCTCGATCAGATCTCTGATGCACAGGGTGTGCCCATTGGCCTCTAGAGCGTCGAGCATCTCGTTTCGACGCGCCTCCATGATCTTGGCACCGTCAATCAAGATCTCTTTGGCCAGATTGTCTTTAGTGCCGAAATAGTAGGTCACCGCACCATGGTTTTTCTGGCCCGCCGTCGCTGCGATTTCACGCACCGTGACGTTGCGAAAACCGCGCTCGGCAAAGAGCTGACGGGCCGCCCGTTTGATCTTGGTGCGCGCATCTGACTCTGGAACAGCTCTGCTAGGAGACTTTTGCATGTTGACACCCATGGCTCAAAACGCGTTCACTGTCATCTGATTTATCCAACGGACCTAATTTCTTGGGTCCTTGCAACAGGCACCGTCAGAGTGTCGTTATATCCGTGGCGAGGTTGGCACCAACCCACGATTGGGAGGTCCTATGAGCAAGCTTTTTGAACCCTTTGAAGCCAAAGGTCTGCGCTTCAAAAACCGCATCATCCACGAACCGACCACCCTGAACATGTCCGATCCAAACGGCTATGCCACGCGGCGCCTCGCGGCGGCCTATGGTTCGCTGGCGAAGGGCGGCTATGGGGCGGTGATCGTTGGGGCAACCTGCGTGCGCCGGGACGGCCTGATCAATGAGCGAATGCTCGGCCTCTATGACGAGGACTATGTCATCGAGTTTCGCGACACGGTCGCAGAGATCAAGAACAATGACTGCCTCGCGGGCATCCAACTGTTCTACGGCGGCCTGATCCCCGGTCTGGGAACCACGGTGCCGTTAAAGCCCGGCGAGGGCTGGATTCCGGGCACGGTCGCCTGGGGCCCGAGCAACAAATACGTCATCGGCAACATGCAAAGCGGCGTCGTTCCCACCGAGGTCTATGAGCAACTGGTCGAGGATTTTGGCCAAGCTGCCCGCCGCGCCAAGGAGGCGGGATTTGACTTCGTGTCGTTCCACTTCTGTCATGGCTCCCTGCCCCACACCAACCTGTCGCTGCTGTCCAACCAAGGCCGTACCGACCGCTATGCAGACCATTTCCAGTTCTGCCAGGAGATCATCGAGCGCACGCAGGCCCTGTGCGGCAAGGACTATCCGATCATCCCGCGCCTCTGTTGCGACGAGAACCTGGAGGGCGGCTACGACATCGCCTATTTCGCAGAGCACTATGCGCCGCGTCTGCACGCCTTGGGCATTGCAGCGCTGGACTGCACATTCGGATCGATGCTGGGTGCGCCAAGTCGGCGGCCGGACGTGCACTCTACCGAGTTCATTGGCCCCTCCTTCTATTCGGCCAAGATCATCAATCTGAACAATATCCAGACCCTCAAGGCGCTGCTGGTTGAAAAGGGCATCGACATGCCCTTGATCGGATCAGCTAACCTGATCACGCCCGATCACTTGCGCACCATGGTCGATGACGGCGGTGCTGATTTTGCCGGAGTCTGCCGCCTGTCGCTGGATGATCCTGACTTCCCCAACAAGATGCTCAATGGTCGTGAGGACGAGATCCGCCTGTCCACCCACACCGGCGCGTCCCTGCTGCAGGGCAACATCTTCGGCAAGGGATGGGCGGGCTCGGCCCAAAATGCCAGCTTCGGCCGCGAGGACGAGTTCCGCATCCATGCCACCGCCCGGCCGCAAAAGGTGCTGGTCATCGGCGGCGGCTCGGGCGGCATGGAATATGCCCTGACAGCCCAAGAGATTGGCCATGACGTGACGGTCTGGGAGCGGTCCAAAACCCTTGGCGGGGCCATGGACTGGGCGGGCAACTATCCGCACCTGCCCAATATGGAGATGCTGCGCCATCAACCCACCTATCACCGCAAGATGATGGAAAAGTTCGGGGTTAAGGTGCGCACTGGTGTTGAGGCCACCGCAGAGATGGTTCTCGCTGAAAAGCCGGATGTGGTGGTGATCGCCACCGGCGCTGGAGCCCATCTGCCCGCAATCGACGGCCTAGAGGCGGCTCGTAAGAGCGGCTTCGCGCTGACCATTGACGAGGTCATGGCGCGCGACGGTGCCAAAACGCCCGGCAAATCGGTGATCATCTGGGGTGCTGGCGAAGGGGCCGAACTGGCCATTGAGCTCAAGCGCGCGGGTCACACCGTCAAGCTGCTCGATGGCAAGGGCTCCTATGTGCCCGCCAACTATGTCGGGTCCCGCGCCATGGTTATTGCTGGGGTCTTGGCCTATGAGGCCATCGCCATTGAGACGGGTCAGACCCTGACCAAAATCGGTACCGACCGCGCAACCTTCATGGGCGCGGACGGGGCGGTTCAAACGCTGGAGGCTGATAGCCTGATCATCTGTCAGGGCCGAAAGCCCGTCAACGGACTGGCCCAAGAGCTATCAGGCAAGGGTATGATCGTGCACACAGTTGGTGATGCCCGCACGCCGCGCTCCTATGGCAATGCCATCCATGAAGCGGCCTATCTGGCGCGGCAAATCTAGTAACCTCAGCGCGGCCAATGCCACCGCAAGTGTGGCAAGGCCCAAAAGTGACATAGGGAGACGACCATGGCAGGACGGCTAGAGGGCAAGATCGCACTGATCACCGGAGGATGCTCCGGGATCGGGCTGGCGACCACGGAACTGTTCGTCGCCGAGGGCGCCAAGGTTCTGGTTGCCGACATGCAGGATGAAAAGGGGGCCATGCTTGAGGCCCGTTTCAATGGCGCGGTCGTCTATCGTCACTGCGACGTGACCCTTGAGGCCGACATCGAGGCCGCCGTCGCCGCAGCAGCAACGGCTTTCGGCGGGCTGGACATCCTGTTCAACAATGCCGGGACCGGGGGCGTCGTTTCCGGCGTCGCCGACATGCCGACCGAGGGCTGGGACCAGACCCAAGCCCTGCTGCTGCGCGGCCCGATGCTCGGTATCAAGCACGCCATCCCCCTTATGGAGGCGCGCGGCGGCGGATCGATCATCAACACCGCCTCCATCGCCGGTCTCGAAGCCGGATGGGGTCTGGCCTACGGGGTCGCCAAGGCCGCCGTCATTCACCTGTCCAAGCTGGCGGCGGCAGAGCTGGCGGTGCGCAACATCCGGGTTAATGCCATCTGCCCAGGGGTCATTGTCACCCCCATCTTTGGCGTCGCGGTCGGCCATAGCCGTGAGGTCGCCGACCAGATGGCTGCCAGCCTCGTCGATGCGGCCGCCCAGATGCAGCCCATCCGCCGCGCCGGTGCACCATTAGATATTGCCAAGGCGGCGCTCTATCTGGCCAGCGACGAGTCCAGCTTCGTGACGGGTACGCACCATGTGGTCGACGGCGGCATCTTGGTGGGTCCGCGCACCTCTTGGGATGATCAAGCCGTCAATCCCCTCCTTCTTGCCTTGGCCGCTACCGCGCAAGCCTGAACCTCGTCATTTGATCGCCGATCTAAGAGAACGGAACCCCTGTCATGACCCCTGCCGATCCCCAACTCCACGAGCCGGTTCTTGCCGATACAACCCTGTCCGGCGGCGATCTTCTGATCCATTCGCTGTCCTACGATCTGGACCGGCCTGTGGTCCTGTTCAATGACAGCGGCCGGGTGGTCACGGCCCGAGAATATCGCGACGTGATCAGCACCTATGCTCAGGCGCTGAAGTCGCTGGGCCTGCCCAAGGGAACGCGCGTCGGCCTCCTGTCGCGCAATCGCCCCGAAGTCCTGTTCGTCAATGGAGCCCTCGCCTTCACCGACGTCTGCGTGGTGGCCATGCACCCGATGGGGTCCGTCGATGATCTGGCCTACATGATCGAGGACGCCCATATCGAGGCCCTGATCTTCGATCCCGGCTATTATCAAGAACAGGCCAAGGCGCTTCAGGAGCGCCTGCCGCACCTGAAACATCTGGTCGCGCTCGGGGCGACGCAGGTCGGGCAAGACCTGACCGCGCAGGCGGCGACCTATGAGCCGGGCCCACTCACCCCCCTGCGCAACAGTCCCGAAGACATTGTGCGGCTCAGCTATTCGGGCGGCACGACCGGCAAGCCCAAGGCCATAATGGGCTCGGCCCGCTATGGCGGCGCGGCTATGGACATCTTGCTGAAGGAATGGGAGTGGCCAAACGAGATCCGCCAACTGGTCTGCTCGCCCCTCAGCCATGGCGGCGGCGCGGTGTTCATGCCGACCATGATCAAGCGCGGCTCGATGGTGGTCCTGCCCGGATTTGAGCCCGGTGCCGTGCTGGAGGCGATCCAGAAGCACCGCATCACCTGCGTGCTGATGGTGCCGACCATGATCTACGCCCTGCTCGACCATCCGCGCTTCCACGAATATGACCTGTCGAGCTTGGAGGTCATCTATTACGGGGCATCGTCCATCTCGCCGACCCGCCTCAAGGAGGGCATCGAGAAGCTGGGCAAGATCTTCTTCCAGTTCTACGGCCAGGCCGAAGCCCCCATGTCGGTGACGGTTATGCGCCGGGCCGAGCACGACCCCGACAACCTGCATCGACTGGCCTCCTGCGGGCGTCCAGTGCCGTGGGTGCGTGTCGCGCTGATGGATGATAATTGCCAGCCCGTTCCAGACGGCACGCCCGGCGAGATCTGCGTGCAAGGCCCGCTGCTGATGAGCGGCTATCTGAACAAGCCCGAACAGACAGCAGAGGCCTTTGAAGGCGGCTGGCTGCATACGGGCGACATCGCCGTTCGCGACCCGGAAGGCTTCTTGAACATCGTCGACCGCAAGAAGGACATGATCATTTCCGGCGGCTTCAACGTCTATCCGCGCGAAGTCGAAGACGTGCTGTCCTCGCACCCCGCAGTGGCCGCAGCCGCCGTCATTGGCGTCCCCCACGAAAAATGGGGCGAGGCCATCAAGGCCATTGTCGTTCTGCGCGACGGAGCGGAAGTCTCAGAAGCCGAACTGATCGCCCTCGTTCGCGACAAGAAGGGTGTGGTCCAAGCGCCAAAATCTGTAGTCTTTGTCGACGCCATCCCGGTGAGCGGTCTTGGCAAGCCGGACAAGAAGGCCCTTCGCCTGCAATATAAGGACGAGGCGTAAGCCGAGCACCATCATGACCACAGATACTCAAACACCCCTGCTCACCCCGTTTCTCAAACGCGGTGATGATGGAACGCCCTACCTCGCCGCCAGCCGTTGCGACGCCTGCGGCGAAATATTCGTGGGTGAGCGCCAGATCTGCGCCAAATGCTGCGCCCGGGGACAGATGAAGCCCGTGCGTCTGGCAGAGACCGGTAAGCTCTATGCCTACACCCTCGTCCACCGCAGCTTTCCCGGCGTGAAGACGCCTTTCGTCGACGTGGTTGTCGATCTGGATGACGGCGCGCACCTCAAGGGCACCTTGACGGACATCGAGCCTTCGTTGGACGCCCTGCATTTCGACATGCCAGTCAAGATCGCCTACCGCGAGGTCGTTCCCGCCAATGCGGGCGGCCAAGCCTATCTCAGCTATGTCTTCGTCCCGGCCTGAGGGCCGATAATCCCCTCTAACGGGCCTCTTGGGGCAAAAGGAAATTCCAATGAGCGATGTCTATATCGTCGGCGTGGACATGATCAAATTCGGGCGCTTCCCCGATCGCACCGTGCCAAGCCTCGCAGCCGAAGCCGCCCTGATGGCGCTGGATGATGCGGGCCTGTCGATCAAGGACATGCAGGGCCTCTATTGTGGCAATCTGGGTCAGGCCAGCGGCATGGTCGGGCAGCGCATGTTGGCCGAGATCGGCCAGACCGGCATTCCTGTCACCAACGTCGCCAATGCCTGCGCTACCGGAGCCACGGCGTTCCGTGACGCCTGGATGTCGATCAAGGCCGGGTTGCACGATTTGGTGCTAGCCGTGGGCGTCGAACAGATGGGCAAGGGCCTACTGGGCGGCGGCGGCGGGGTCTCGACCGAGGGCCTGATCGGCTCTGGCACCATGCCGTCGATGTTCGCCCACATCGGCAATGAGCATACCCGCAAGTACGGCACCACCTTCGAACAATTCGCCAAGGTCTCGGTCAAGAACCACCATCACTCGACCATGAACCCCAAGTCCATGTACCAGATGGAGACCCCGCTGGAGCAGGTGATGCAGGCGGAGATGATCTCCTTTCCCAACACCAAGCTGATGTGCTCGGTCAATGTCGACGGCTCGGCAGCGGCGGTGCTGGCCTCGGAAAAGACCGTCAAGCGGCTGGGCCTCATGGACCGGGCCGTGCGCATCCGCTGCTCGACCATGAGCAGCAACCCCTTCGAAGATCGCCAGATGGCCATGCCCGACTTCAGCGGTGCCACGCGTTTGGGGGCCAGGGTGGCCTATGAGGCTGCAGGGGTCGGTCCCGAAGACATCAACCTGATCGAGTTGCACGACTGTTTCGCCACGGCAGAGCTGGTCCACTACGAAAACCTCGGCATCTGTGCGCCGGGCGAGGCGGGGCGACTGATCGATGAGGGCATCACGGCGCTGGGCGGCAAGGTGCCGGTAAATGTCTCTGGCGGACTGCTGTCCAAGGGCCATCCTTTGGGCGCCACCGGCATCGCCAACATCTATGAGGTGGCCACGCACCTGCGCGGCACAGCAGGTCAGCGGCAGGTCGAGGGTGCCCGCCTTGGCTTGACCCACGTCGTCGGCGGCGGCCCGGGCATGGGCACCGCCTGCGCCATCCACATTCTTGAAAAGGCCTAGCCCCATGCAAGACTTCAAGAACAAGGTCGCTGTGATCACGGGCGGTGCCAGCGGCATAGGTCTGGCGCTGGCTCACGGCGCGGTCCAGCGCGGGGCCAAGGTGGTGATCGCCGACATCCGCGACGAGCCCCTCGCTCAGGCCCTAGCAGAACTGACGGCCGCAGGCGGCGACGTGCTGGCGGTCAAGACCGACGTCTCGAAGGCCGAAGAGGTCGAGGCCTTGGCCCAAGCCGCCGTCGACCGGTTCGGCAAGGTCAATCTGATGTTCAACAATGCCGGTGTCTTCGCCTCCGGCCTGACCTGGGAAACCTCGGCCGAGGAATATGACTGGGTCATCGGGGTCAACCTCAAGAGCGTCATCAACGGCATCAAGGCCTTCGTACCGCGCATGATCGCCCAAGGCGACGAGTGCCATGTGATCAACACCTCGTCCGGGGCCGGGATCACCGTCAATCCAGGTTTCAGCTCCTATTCCATGACCAAGCACGGGGTCGTTGCCCTTTCAGAAGCCCTCTATCTTGATCTTGGCGCAGAGCAGATCGGCAATATAGGCGTCACCATCGTCATGCCCGGCGTCGTCCAATCCAAGATCATGTTCCCCGAAAAGACCGGACCTGACGCCCTTCAGACCGAACTGCAGCAACGCTTGAAGAACCCGACCCTGAACGCGCTGGAGCAGTTTATGCGTCAAGCGGTCGATGATGGCCTTCCCGCAAAAGACCTGTCCGACATGGTGTTCGAGGCCATCGCCAAGCGCGACCTCTATGTCCTGCCGAATTTCACAAACGAGGCTTCGCAGGCCCAAGCCCAAGCCATCGCCATGGGCCGCTGCACCGCCACCAATCCCTACCCTGCCCTGCTTGGAGGGTTGCTGGAGACCTTAAATGGCGTCTGATACCGCGCCTCTCGAGGCCGCCAAGCTGCAATTGCAGACCGAAGGCTGGTGCGTCATTGAGAACGCCATCGGAGCGGACGAAACCACTCTGGCGCTAAGCCGCCTTTGGGCCGCCGCTGACGAAAGTCGAAAGCAGGGCATAAATACCTTTATGCCGATCCTTGATCCGAACGAGAGCAACGTCCGGGTCTTTTATCTGCTCGAGCGCGATGCGCTATTTCGCGACCTCATCCAACATCCCACAGCCTTAGAGATGGTCCGCTCTCTGCTGGGTCGACAGTTCCTGATTTCGAACTTTACGGCCAATATTGCGCGGCCCGGAGCGCGGTCCATGGCGCTCCATTCGGATCAGTCGCTCGTCATGCCCCAGCCTTGGATCCATCCCTGGGCCATGAACATCATCTGGTGCCTCACAGATGTGACGCCCGACAATGGCGCGACACTCTACATCCCCGGCAGCCATCTTTGGCAAACGCGCGCGGACGTGCCGGAAAATGCCCACCAGCTCTTGCGGCCCTTCGAGGCCAAAGCCGGGTCGATCATCGCGATGGAAGGCCGACTTTGGCATACGTCCGGTGCTAACATCACCGCCGATCAGGACCGCGCCCTTCTGTTTGGCTATTACACCCGCACCTTCTTGCGGCCACAGGTGAATTGGAATGTCGGGCTCTCGCAACCCACTCAAGCCACATTGTCTCGTCAGATGAGGCAATGGCTGGGCTTAGAGCTTGACGCCAATACGGGCGAGGATGCGGACCTTCGCTATCTCGATGTTCAGATCGCTGACAAGGACCCGACCGGGGCACGGAACTCATAACGATCCTTGACGCCTGCGCGAGATTGGGTCGCAATGATGAAAACGAAACTGGGTCGCTAGGGAGGCTTGACCATGGCCTATGTCGAAGGACAGACCATCCACGATGCTGACAGCCACATCATGGAACTGCCGGGCGCACTTCGCAGTTTCATTGATCCCAACTATCGCAGCGCCTTCATCGAAAAGACCGGTGACGAAAGCCGATTGTTTGAAGTCATGGCCAATGCCGCTGCCCAACATGATGATCCTGAATTTCGGGCAGGTGCCGAGGCCAATATCCTCCTTCGCAAGAACCACGCCGCGCTCGGGTCGTTCCGCAGCCAAGATCGGGTTGCAGCGCTTGATCATCTGGGCTTTGCCTCACAGCTGGTCTTTACGACCGCTTGCCTAAGCAATTTCGGCCTCGAACAGATGGGTGAAGTCGATCTGTCGATTGAGGCTGCACGGGCCCACAATCGGATGATGACTGAGTTTTGCTCTGTCGATCGCCGTTTACTGGCCACCGGTTACGTGCCGCTGATTGACCGCGCACGGGCACCTCAAATCGCGCTAGAAGCCCTGCGCCTCGGGGCCAAGGCCTTGATGATCCCTTCTCGCCATCCGCCCGGCTTTTCGCCGAGCCACCGCGAGCTTGATGCCCTGTGGGCCGTGGCTCAAGAGGCAGGCGTGC
>CALFYB010000050.1 GCA_937952995.1 uncultured Caulobacteraceae bacterium | reverse complement strand
TCCAGGATATGGATTTGTCAATAAAGTAGATTTTTGTGATAGTACTCCTACGGTTAGTGTTAGCTCATCTTTCTCAGTATTAAGCGCCACGCCGGTTCCTACATTTTCCAGCTGGGCCATGATCCTTTCGGCGGGCCTATTGGGTCTGTTCGCAATCATTAAGCTTCGGCGCTCACGTCCCACCGCGGCTTAGTCCTCAAGCGCCGCCGTAGGCAGACCCTCTCGTTTACGGTATCTGTCAGTACTAAATTCCCTCAGGAGCTTGCCGTGCTGCAGCGTTTTCGCGGCCTGATCTACATCGCCGCCTTCGCCTTGCTCACTCTTGGGGCGATGGCGCTGTTGATTGTGCCGTCGGTGGATAGTGGGTTTACCCAGCCTTTTACGCGGTCGTTGGTGGTGGTCTGCGCGGGGGTAATGAACCTCTTTGGGGCCAAGGTGGTGGCCAGCGGGGTGGTCTTGTCCTTTGCCTATGCGTCAGGCGCAGTGATGGTATCCAGCGGCTGTAATGGGGTTGAGGTCTGTATCCTGTTCGCCGCTGCCATTATGCCCTTTCCAGCCCCCATCACCGCGCGGGTCGTTGGGGTGGTGGTCGGCGTGGCGGTGATCCAGCTGTTGAACCTGGTTCGGATCATCAGCCTGCTGTTTTTGGCAAGGTTCGCGCAAAACCTGTTCGACTTTTTTCATCTGTTCTTTTGGGACGCCTTCATCATGCTCGATGCCGTCGTCCTGTTCCTCGCCTGGCACCATTGGCAGGCTAAGCGTTGGCCGATGGGGACCTCGCCGGAGGCCGCATCGTGAGCCTGAAGGCCCATCTCGCCACGCCGCGTGGCCGGTTTTTGACGACGGCCGTAGCCGCGCTCGTGCCGTTACTGGTGGTCTGGTGGATGGGGGCGGGGGTGATGATCGACCTGTTGCGGCCCGGCGCAAGCTGGCTGGCGGGCCAACTTCATCTGGCCCAGTCCATCTCCTCAACACCCACCCACGACTGGCTGGTCGAGTCTGGCCTTGACCGTGCCTCGGGCAATCAGATCGGTGCTGTGGTCATCCCGCTCGACGTCGCAGAGCTGCGCCGCCTGCTGCTCGGCTTTCCCCTGTTCTTAGCCCTGATCCTTGCGCCGCCGCGTGATCGGCCTGTACGCACGGCGTTAATCGGCTGCGCGGTGTTGGTCGTGGTCTTTTGGTTTTCGGCCTGTAGCCTGATCTTCAATAGCGTCGCCGTGATCGTAAATCACCGCGCCTCGCTGATCATGGACACGGTCCCGCCGCCGCCCTTTACGGTCACCCAGCCCGCGATGAGCGATGCGGCCTTTTTCCTATCAGGGCTTTGCATGTACATCGCCATGCAGGTCCTACCGCTGGCCCTTCCCATCGGCCTGTGGGCGGGAATGAACCGGTCTGGGCGGGCGGTGCTGATGGGACCGCTGGCGACTGAGGCTGTTGGTGTGGAAAACGAATAGGCATCAGGCCCAATGGCGTTGGTCACGGGCTGAACAGCATCTTCCTCTTCTTAGCTCAGGCGCTAAAAACCAGTGGGGTTGCCCGTTGACGTACGCTCGGGTCTGGACAGTGGATCTGATTTTATGGTCTTGCTGCTCTGAATATATGTCCCGAATGGATCGTCCCCTATCCGCACGCCACCCTGTTCCGGGTTGAGCCGGATGGCCGACCTGCCCCGGGGCCGCAGATATGCGTCAGGGGGCGCTTTGATTATGATCAAGCAAACGAGCTGGTTGGCGGGTGCCGCGCTCATTGTCGGTGCAGCTTGGGTCGCTGATGCTTCGGCCCAGACCGCACCAACCGCCTCTGTGGCAGCCACGGCGCAAAGCGACACGACTAGTTTTCCGGCCGCCTATTTTGCAGCCTATAACCCGGTCACGGCGGCCGACATGGTCTCGCGCATTCCCGGCTTCGAGCTTCGCGATGGTGACGACCGGCGCGGCTTTGGCGGAACTGCAGGCAATCTGTTGATCAATGGCGAACGGCCAAGTTCTAAAGCCACGCCGTCGGACCTGCTAAAGCGTATCTCTGCCACGGATGTGGCGCGCATCGACGTGGTCGCTGGAACCAATGCCCAGTCCGACGTTCGGGGGCAGTCGCAGTTTGTCAATGTGATCACCCGCACGACAAAAAAATCCGCATCAACCAGCTACACGCTCGGTGTGCGTAACATCCAGTTTTCCAACCGCTTCGCCTGGATCACCCAAGTTTCCAGCTCTATACCCCTAGGCCCAAAGGCCGATCTGTCCGTTGATCTGCAGTCGCCAACCATTTTTGGGCGCGCGGTCAATCGTGACGTTCTGCTCTCCAGCGCGGGTACAGTCACAGGATCAAGGCTGTTCGTGGCCCGGCCGACCTATATCGGCCTTCAGGGCTCGGCCCGCCTACGCTGGAAGCCAAATGCTCAGAATGTTGTCAATTTCAATGCGCAATATACGCCCAACTGGAACGTGGCGGATTCCTTTCAGGTCGAGACCCTGCCCAACGGATATCTGTCAGCATCAATCTTGGGCCGTACCGAGTATCCTCAGAATTATGGCCTAGAGGTCGGTGCCGACTGGGATCACCGCATCAATTCGTCCCTTTCGACCAAGCTGATCGTGCTGGTCTCAAACGGTGAATTGGATCAGTGGGACAGCTTCGACATCTATAATGCGCCGACGACCCGCCTGACCCGTATTCAAGACCGCATGATCCAATCGGGCGAGCGGATCGTTCGTGGGCGATTAAAGTGGACCGCCTCCAGCGCCCACACCTTGGAATTTGGTGCAGAGGGTGCCTTCAATTTCCGCGACACAAACCTCACCATCACCAATCAGTTTCCCGGCAAGGCTCCGACGCCTGTGCTCTTGCCGGTCGCGGATGCCCGGATTGAAGAGACTCGCGTCGAGGTCTTCGCGTCAGACATCTGGACGGTTAGTCCTCGTCTGAACATTGAAACCGACCTGAATATCGAGGCCTCGCGCATCACCCAGTCCGGTGATCAGCAACAGCAGCGCGACTTCAAATATATCAAGCCGCGCCTGATCGCGACCTACACACTCAGCCCTGACACAGCGCTCCATGCCAGCCTAATCCGCGATGTCTCGCAGCTCGACTTTGCGGAGTTCAGCAGCGCCGTCGATTTCGTGAATACCTCAACCATCCTAGGCAACCCCAGTCTTCGGCCTGAAAAGGCTTGGAAGATGCGGCTAGAGTGGGAATCGCGTCTGACCGCCCGCACCGCTGTGACCGCAGCGGCCTTTTACGACCGGATCGAGGATGTCCATGACCTCGTGGTTTTGAACGGTCAGGATGCTTACGGAAATATTGGCAATGGCCGCAAGCTTGGGGTCGAGGTGCGCGCGTCTATGCCCCTGTCAGGGGTGGGCATCCCAAATGCTGAACTGCGCTTGAGCGGCCTTGTCCAGCAGACCCGGGTTACCGATCCTTTGACCGGCAAGGAGCGATCCTTTTCCATTCCGATGGAGCGACAAGGGACTCCTGGCGGTGCCATGGTGCTCAATGGCGGCAACAAGGATTGGGCCTATGTCGTCAACTTCCGCCAAAATCTCCCGACCTTAAAGTCCTCTTGGGGGGTGATCATGACCCAGTGGGCTGGCCGCCAAGAATATCGCCTGGCCGAGGCCTATGACTATGTGCGCAAGGAACCTCGGGTGGACCTGTTTGTCGAGACGACGGCCTTTAAACCGGTGACTACCCGGGTTTTTGCCAGCAATATTTTCACCTCGACCGAAACACGAACCCGCAGTTTCTATGCCGGTAGCCGCGCCTCTGGCCGGGTTTCTAGGTCGGAAATCCGAGAGTCAGACGGTGCCTCTGAAGCCTCCCGTGTCATTGGCGTTCAGGTGTCGGGGCACTTCTGATTGTCGAAGCTCACCGCCCTCACATAAAGATAGTCTTAAGTTCTAAAATTATCGAAATTTAAAAGGATTTGGGGCACTCCGGGGGTAGGCCTTGGCCCCCAGCGTTGGTTGCACGATCAATAGCGTGGTGGCTTTTGAAATTGAAAGTGCAAGCCGTTGAGCGCGAATTCCATCTCTAACCAATTGCGTCAGCTTGGGATTATCGTTGCGGCCGGGCTGTTGCTCGCCATTGGCGCGTCGGTCGCCTCAACGCTTTACCTGCGCATCAACGGACCGATCTACAGCCAGATCGTGTTGGGCAAGGACCTTGTCGCCGACATTTTGCCGCCGCCAGAATATGTGCTCGAGGCCTATCTTGAGACGACACTGGTGGTGAATAACCCAGCAGACCTAAAGGTCCACGCTGCCCGACTGGTTCAACTCCATAAGGATTATGATGTCCGGCGCGCCTATTGGCAGTCGGCCAAACTGCCTGATGCCCTAAAACATAAGCTCACCGTCGAGTCTGACGCCGAGGTTCAAGCCTTTTGGAAGGCCGTTGAGGGCGGCGTTCTGCCAGCGCTCGCACGGGGCGATGACGCCACTGCTCGCACCGCCTATGTCGCTGCATCTAAGGCCTATGGTCGCCATCGCGCCATCATCGATCAGGTCGTCGAGCAATCAAACGGGTTTAGTGCGAAGCTCGAGAAGGACGCCTCAAGCGTTACCCTCTTCGCCTTTTTTGCCGTAGCGCTGATTTCGGTCATCGTTTTGGCGGTCCTGACGCGTGAATTGCTCGGCTTTGGCAAGCGTGTCGTCGTACCCGTCCAGCAGATCACCAAGGCCATTACCGACCTGTCCAAAGGCGATACGAATACGCCCCTTCCGACCGTCGCCCGCAAGGACGAGATCGGGGCTATGACTCAAGCCTTCGAAGTGCTCAGAAAAGTATCGATCGAGGCGCGCCGACTTGAAGAGGCTGCCAGCGCCAACCGGGCAGCCGAAGAAGAGAACCTACGTCTGGCCGCCAGCAAGGCCATGCAGGCCGAGCGTACGCTCGTCGCCCAACTGGTTGGCGAGGGAATGGCCAAGCTTGCCCAAGGCGATCTGACCGTGCGCCTATCTGATGCTGTGCCAGAGGAATATTCCCGGCTGCGTGATGACTTCAACGGGGCCATGACCCAGCTGTCAGGCATCATGCGTGAGGTGGCCGAGGCTTCCAACGGGGTCAATGAAGATGCCCGTCAGATCAGCAATGCGTCTGCCGATTTGGCTCACCGCACGGAAAATCAGGCTTCGAACCTCGAAGAAACCGCGGCAGCTTTAGAACAGATCACCGCCAATGTTTCACAAGGTGCCCGTAGTGCCGAAGATACGGCCAAGACGGCGGAAAGCGTACGCGGTGTCACCAAAGCCTCCAGCGAGGTCGTTCAGCAGGCGGTGGTCGCCATGAGCGAGATCAGTGCCAGCTCGCGTAAGATTGCCCAAATCACCATCGCCATCGACGAGATCGCCTTCCAGACCAATCTCTTGGCGCTCAATGCTGGCGTCGAAGCCGCCCGGGCGGGTGAGGCAGGGCTAGGCTTTGCGGTGGTCGCTCAAGAGGTCCGCGCCTTGGCCCAGCGCTGCGCGACTGCGGCTAAAGAGATCAAGCAGTTGATCGCAGACAGTGCGACCCAAGTCGATAAGGGTGTGGCGTTGGTCGGTGAAACGGGCCGCTCCTTGGGCGTCATTGAGACCACGATCCTGCAGATGGATGAATTGATTGGCTCCATCGCCAACGCGACCAAGGAGCAGTCCCTTGGGCTCACTCAAATCAATGTTGCCGTGAATGATCTGGACCGCAGTACGCAACAGAACGCCGCCATGGCTGAGCAGTCGAGCGCGGTTGCTGCCACGCTTCTGACCAGTGCCGAGCTACTGTCTGAACTGGTCGGCAAGCTGACCATTGATCGCCATCCACAGTCCGTCCAACCGGCCTATGGGGCCCTCAGGGCTGCTGGGCGGGATTGAGCCGCGCCGCACCGCCTCCGGGCAGGTGGGCCTCGTAGGGGCTCAGGCGAAGGTCGGGTGTCATATAGTCGGTCGAGACATAGTGCGCGCCTGACGTGAAGGCGGCGGTCTGGGTACTGTGATCATTGGCGCGCGCCTCGACCGTGTCGGCATCGGCGCGGGTGCGGACAATCAGGCCAGCCTTGACGGCGGCGGCAATACGCGCCGCCTGGGTCTTGGGCTCATTGAGGGTGATATAGGCCGCCGCCGGTGAGGTCTCTTCGACATTGACGAACATGACCCGGCCTTCAAGCGACTTGCGCGCCCCGCGATAGAGGTCGGTCTTGGCCGGGCCTTCATCCATGGCAAACAGGAACTTGCCCCGCGCCTCTTTCAGCTTCGGCCAAGCCCCGGCCGCGACAGCAGCACGCAGGGTGGGGTAACGGCCTTGGACCTTGTCCGGCGTGATCAGATGATCGGGGGAGAAGACCGACAAGATCTCAGCATCAATGGACTCCATCGCCTTCAGGTCAAAGGGCAGCAAGGGAGTCGCGCCGGGCAGGGGGATCTGGTCGTCCTTGAGGTTCATGATCACCAAGATGGGCATGTGATCGGGATGGGCCTTCGACCAGTCTCGCATTTGCGTCAGACACTGCACGAAGGTCTGGCAGACGCTTCGATAGTCGAGGTCGGGCACGTGCATGACCTTGAGGCCCGGCGCGGCCATAAGGCTGGTGTCATAGGCCTGCTTGTCCTTGGCCATCTTGAGGCCCATCGGCGACAGATAGCGTCCGCCTTGTGGATCATAAACATAGTCCAGCTCGATCTGCCTCGCCCCGGCATCAAGCTGCACGCTGAGCGGTGGCTTGGCATAGTCGAGGCTAGCGGCGGCCTTGGGGTTGATCAGCTTAAAGGTCGCCATCTCTGCAGGCGCAATCGCGGCCTTGTAGCTGTTGTGGGTGCCGATCACCTGAATGGCGTTCATCGGCAAGGCGTCGACCGCAGCGCGCGTACAGCCCGGCTGGCCGGTGGGCCGCTCCAGATCGCAGGTGGGAACCAGCCCGAGGGCGGCGGCAAACAGCAGCGGGATCATGGGCAGGACCTTTGCAAGGGTTTCATCTCACCATAGGCCGGTTTTGTGTCAACTTGGATATGGCCTTGCCAGGGCACGAGCCGTGGTTTCATCAAGGTGTCCGCGCGCCTCATGGTTTAGCGTGATTGCCCAAGGTCAGTGCTCCCGAAACGGCGGCCTTGCATCCTAGGCGTGGGCAGGAGTGTCGATTGGGCTCGAAGCGGCTGCTGCATTTGCTTTCGGCCCCGGTGGTCTATGCGGTCATTGTCCCGCTGGTCCTGCTGGATATTGCTGTCACGCTCTATCAGGAGATCTGCTTTCGGATTTACGGGATCGCACGCGTGCGGCGCGCCCGTCATGTCGTTTTCGACCGCCATCGTCTGGCCTATCTCAATGGGCTCGAAAAGCTGAACTGTACCTATTGCAGCTATGCCAACGGGGTCATCAGCTATGCGCGCGACATAGCCTCCGCCACCGAGCAATATTGGTGCCCGATCAAGCATGATGCCGGGTTTGCCGAGCCTCATCCGCGATATCTTGATTTCTTAAGCTATGGCGACCCCAGCGACTATCACCTGCGCTTGGAACAGCTGCGAAAATCCCTGTCCAAGGACGATGGGCCTGACGAGCCGGACATATGAACCCAAACCCACGCGCTCAATAGCTCTTGGGCAGGTCCAAAACCTTTTCTGCGATGAAGCTGAGGATGAGCTGTTCCGTGATCGGTGCCAGACGCGTGATGGCGACCTCGCGATAGAGCCGCTCGACGTGATATTCCTTGGCATAGCCAAAGCCGCCATGGGTGGCGATGGACTGCCAGCAGGCATCGTGCCCGGCGCGGGCGGCGAGGAACTTGGCGCTGTTGGCTTCGGCACCGCAGGGCAGGCCCTGATCGTAAAGCTCCGCCGCCTTCATCGCCATCAGCCAAGCCGACTCCAGATACATCCAACGCTCGGCGAGGGGATGCTGAATGGCTTGGTTCTGGCCGATGGGCCGGTCGAACACGACCCGATCCTTGGCATATTGGGTCGCACGGCGCAGGGCGTCCTGACCAATGCCGATGGCCTCAGCCCCGATCAGGATCCGTTCTGGGTTAAGGCTGTGAAGAATATAGCCAAAGCCCTTACCCTCCTCGCCGATCCGGTCTTCGTCGGGGATGAACAGGCCGTCGATGAAGATGGCGTTGGAGTCCACAGCCTTGCGGCCCATCTTTGGGATGCGGTGGACGTCGATCTTGCTGCGGTCGAGGTCGGTATAGAAGATGGTGATGCCATCGGTGGGGCGGGCACAGTCTTCGAACTTGGTGGTCCGGGTCAGCAGCATGATCTTGTTGGCCACCTGCGCCGTCGAGGTCCAGACTTTCTGGCCGTGGACGACATAGCCGCCGGGCACCTTTTCGGCAAAGGTGGTGATGCGGGTGGTGTTCAGACCAGCATCGGGTTCGGTAAAGCCAAAACAGCACTGATCCTCGCCGGATATCAACCGGGGAACCCAGCGGCTCTTTTGCTCGTGGGTGCCCTTGACCACGATGGGGTGGGGGCCAAAGAGGTTGATATGGACCGACGAGGATGAGGTCATGCCGCCGCCATGGCTCGCCACCTCATGCATCATGATCGTCGCTTCCGTCACGCCCAGACCCGCCCCGCCGTAGGCCTCGGGCATGGTGATGCCGAGCCAGCCCGCATCAGCCATGGCCCGGTGAAACTCGCGCGGAAAGACCCCGTCCTCATCACGCGCCAGCCAATAGTCATCGCCAAATCGGCTCACAACCGCGCGTACCCCCTCGCGGATGGCTTGGCACTCTTCTGGGGTGGGAAGGGGTTTGTTGGCGGTCATGGGCGAGCCTTAATGTTCGGGTCGCCAAATCATAGACTGGTTTTGTTTGCGATGGGAAACGAGGGCGTGACAGGCCTGCATCCTTACGGATGGACCCGTCACGCCCCCTAACGTTCAGTACCTTTAGAACTTACCGCGAAGGGTTACGGAAACCGTGCGGCCCCAGTGATAGATTTCTTCGGGCTGGTCTTTGCTCTGGCCGAAAATGTAACGATCCTGATTGGACAGGTTCGAACCTTCGACCGAGACGGTGTAGTTCGGAGTGATCTGATAGGAGGCCGAACCATCAAGCGAGCCATAATCGTCCACATAGTTCTGAACCGTGGTCGTGCTGCCGATAGAGTTCAGATACTTACCGCGCCAGAACCAACCGAGACGGGCCGCGAAGGGGCCTTTCTCATAATAGCCAACGACGTTGTAGCTCGTCTTGGATAGGCCAACCAAGGCATCCTTGATTTGACGATTACCGGCCGTGTAATTGGCTTGGCTTTCGACGACGGTCACGGACGCCTGAGCGCCGAAACCATCAAAGGGCGCAGGCAACATCGTGAAAGCTTGGTTGAAGGCGAACTCGACACCGCTAACCTTAGCATTGCCGCCATTGGCGTTGGTCGAGAGCAAGACGTCGCCTCGGCCTGGAACCTGAATGATGGTGTTTTGAGCGGTGATGTAGTCGTCGAGCTTCTTATAGAACACCGCACCGGTTACCGCGGTGCTTTCACTGGGGTACCATTCCAAAGACGCGTCGACCTGATTGGCAAGGAAGGCTTCGAGACCGGGATTGCCACCGCCCGCCGTTGGCGTGTCGCGCGATACCGTAATCCGAGGCGCAATATCGGTCACGTTCGGACGATTGACGACGCGTGATGCGGCAAACCGCGCGATCAAACCGTCGCTCAGTTCTGCCTTCACATTCAGGCTTGGCAGAACATCATTGTAGGTCCGTGGGTATGAAACGGGCACGGGTGTTGAGCCGCTGACCAAGGTTCCGCTCGAATTTTGCTTGGTCTGCGCATATCGGACGCCAAGATTACCACTGACGGGGATCTCGCCAGCCTTGAATGCGAAGTCACCGCGCAGGTAAGCCCCGGAAATCTTCTCATCGACCTCAAAACTATTCCGCAGGTCTGCAGCCGTGGCTGGAGTAGCGGCAACGGCGGCTGTGTAGATGAGGTTATAGAAGGCTGTCGAAGACGGGTTTACCCAGGTCCGCGGCGTCGATCCGCTGTAGTCGGACAGGAAGCCGGAATAGGGCAGGGTGCTGTAGAAGGTCGAGCCCAAGGTTGAAAGTGGCACATTTAGCACCGTGTTCAGCACCCAGTCGCGGCGCTGATAGTCGCGATTGCGATGGTGCATTTCAGCACCGAACGCGACCTTGGTCAGGACGCTGTCGAAAGTCCGTGCGCCGTCAAGGCGGAACATCTCATCCGTGTCTTTGCTATCTTTCTTCGTATAGTCAAAGGCTTGGCCGACGAAATTGGCGGGGTTGGTATAGTCCACCGTCGTCGTCAGCTGTGGGATTTGCGTGTAACCGCGCGAGAAATCAAACGTCAAAGGCGCGAAGAAAGCGATGCGGTTACGCGTCGTGGCCTTACCATCGGGATGATAGCTGCGGGCCTTTGAATAGGCATATTCCGCCGAAAAATCCCAGCGACCGGGTGTCCAGGTCTGCTTCAAGCCCGTCGCCATCAGGTCATGGCGATTGAGGCTGGTTTCGCGCGAGGACATCCAACGCACATTGTTGATCGTGCCGGCCTGAACCGTATTGCCGACGATCTTTTGGGTCCCAGCGACAAAAACAGGCGTCTTGAAGGTCGTGTCGTCCGGATAGATGTCGAGGCCGAACTCATCATAATTGACGTCTAGGCGCGTGATCAGCAGATCAAAGTCAGTTTGGAAATCGCTGTTCGGATGCCATTGAGCCGCAAAGCTCGCGGATTTCATGGTCCGATGTTCGGTCTCGATGGTTGGACGGGTCCGGGTGGGCGTATAGAGGCCTGCGCCAAGAACGCTGGTAAACCTATTCAGGTTCCAACCCGACTGATAGAGCCGGTCCGTCCGGTTGTGGCTGTCATCATAGAGGGCAGACGCCAGAAGACCGAACGTGCTGTCGGCGTTGCGCCAGCTCACCAAGCCTGAGGCCGATGGGTCATTCTTCTCACGAACATCATTATAGGTCGTGCGAACCGCAAAGGCACTCTTGGTGCCGAGGTCGAGCGGCTTGAAGGTCTTGATGTTGATGTTACCGCCCA
>CALFYB010000049.1 GCA_937952995.1 uncultured Caulobacteraceae bacterium | reverse complement strand
GAGTCGACGTGTCCGCTCAGGGTAACGACCCCATCGACGACGCTAACCGCAATTGCCGATGACTCGATGCTTGGCTCGAAATCTAGCTCGTCAATAATATCAAGCCGAAGGGTTTTATCGTCCATTATTCGTCTCCCACTTAAGGCACCTAGAGGGCGCACACTCTTGTTCAGTAACGCCTCGTCACTGTGAGGCGGTGCCGGTCGAGGGGCTATGATTTGGGTCAAGGGGTGCGTTTGAGGGCGAGGTTTCAGGTGATTTCGACGTGGAGGGAGCATCTGCCTTGGGCGGAACAACATTCGGCGGGGTGGGGCGGGGGCGGCATCCCGTTGCCCCAAACACCATCGAAGCTGCCAGAAGCCCTATCAATCCATATCCCAGACCTCGAACCCATAGCGACACGGCTAGATCTCCAAGGTCGGTGAGTAGGCTAGTGAGACACCAGCAGAAGGGTTGGGTCGTCGGCATGCAGGAGCGTACGGCTAGCGCCGCCGAGGATCAGTTCCTGCAGCCTTGTGCGACCATAGAGGCCCATGACCACAAGGTTGCAGCCGAGCGCCTTGATTTGAGCCTGAATGATCTCGCCGGCATCTGAATCATGGCCATCAATGCGGCTTATGGCTGGGACCAGATCATGACGTTTAATATGTTGTTCAAGGTCATCGAGGGACTGGGCTCTGTCGCTGACACAGACCACCTTGACGTCTAACCCGGTTATCATGGGCCATGAACCCCGCAGTGCGTTGGCGATCTCGCGGCTGCCGTTCCAAGCTACAAGCGCCTTGGTTGGCTGCAAGACCTCTTCAGATTTCGATACCAAGAGAACAGGACCTCCGACCGAGAGCGTGATGTCAGCGGCGGAATATCCCATTTCTGCGATGCCGGCCTTTGGATAGACCAACAGGTCAGTGCATCGTGCCAGCGTGATCAGGCCATCCCTGTCTGTTCCGTCCAGTTCGCGCCATTCACAATCGACGCCTGCCTTAGCCGATTGGGTTTGGAACGCCTCCCTTGCAGCTTTGCTGGCCTTTAGGACCATTGCGGCATGGTCATCCATCATGGTTTGGATGATGTCGGCCGGTATGTAGGTTCCGAAATCCGAACCCATATAGGGATAGATAAAGGGGGGCTTGATAAAGACCCCGATCAGCAAGGCTTTGGATTTCTGAGCCTGATGAACAGCGGCCAAGATGACCGACCTTGATCCGACTTTTTCGTCTACGATCACTAAAATATCGCGATAGGTCATGTCCAAGCCCCTTAGTTGATTAGGGCAGCATGCAGCGCGTTTGACGTGCTGACCTTGATATCGGTCAATCTTTCCGTGTGGCGTTAAGTTTCGAGGACATATGTCCCGGGTGCTGGGCAGGTGGTGATTTTCTTGTCTGGATGACCATAGGGCGGGGTTGCGTTAAGTGCGTTTGAGCCCTGACGCTCTAGCCATCTCACCCATTGGGGCCACCAAGACCCTTGCTGTACAGAGGTGTTGGAGAGCCATTGGTCAGGATCCATATAGACGTCTGAAGCGTGGCTGAGCCCAACTCGGTAATAGGCCCCGGCCTTGTCGGGCGGACTGATGACGCTGCTATTATGCCCCCCGCCGCTGAGGACGAAGGTTGTGTCGGTCGTGGTATAGAGGACGACCTTATAGACCGATCTCCACGGCGCGATGTGGTCTCGCTCGGCACCCAATGCAAAGAGCGGCGTGCGGATGTCTTGCAAGGCGATAGCCCGTCCGTCGACCACGATGGTCGAGCGTGCCAGGCGATTTTCGAGGAACAGGTCGCGCAGATACTCGCTCAACATACGTTCAGCCATGCGAGTCGGATCGGCCAACCAGGCATCCAGCGGCGTGATATTGGCGGGGTTTCCAAGCAAGTAGCGTGAGACGAGTTGAGACCAGATGAGCTCGTTGGCGCGCAGGCTATGGAACGCGCTGGCCATTTGCTGAGCCTCTAGGTAGCCGTGGATGTGCATAAAATCTTCTAGGATCGCCAACTGACTGTGATCGATAAACAGGAGGAGCTCGCCCGCATCGACAAAATCGGTTTGCGCGGCCAGAAGCGTTAGGCTGGCGAGGCGCTTGTCACCGTCCCGGTCCATCGCGGCTGCGGCTATGGATAGGATGGTTCCGCCAAGACAATAGCCAACGGCATGGATCTTTTGATCCGGAACGATCGACTGGACAACATTGATCGCTTCCATGACGCCCGTCTGGCGGTAATCGTCCATGCTGGCGTCACGGAGCTCTTCATTCGGATTTTTCCACGAAATGATGAAGACGGTGAACCCTGCCTCAACCAGATACCGAACCAACGACTGCTCTGGCGTCAGGTCGAGGATGTAATATTTCATGATCCAAGCCGGTACGATGAGGATGGGCTCCGCATGGACCTTCGCCGTCAGTGGAGCATATTGGATCACCTCCATCAGGGCGTTGCGATAGACGACAAGGCCAGGTGTATTGGCCATGTTTTCTCCGACCTTGAACCCCTCGAGCGCCCGCAGTTTGTGCTGGCCCGCAAGCCTTATGGAATCGTCCAACAGTTGCGTCGCGCCAGTGACAAAGTTCATGCCAAAGCTCTGGGCTGTGGCATGGACGACTGTTGGGTTGGTCATTGGGAAGTTTACGGGGGCCATGGCGTTTAGCATCCAGCGCCCTAGAAAATTCACCCGATTCAGATGATGCGGTACGACGCCGCGCACGGCTTTCGACGCCAAATCCCATTGGGCTTCGAGGGCAAGATGGGTTTGCGCAAAGAGATTGTACGGCGGGCTACACCATGCGTGATCCCGAAACCGTCTGTCGGTCACTTCCGGGGTGAAAGGGCATTCGGCGGTGCCCCCCGTCAGATGGGTCAGGTTGAACTGAGTTAGAATCAGTGCGGTGTGGATAGCCTGTTTCCAAAGGTCCATCTGTTGACCGGGAGAGGTGGCGAGGTGAAAGGCCCAGTCCTCCCACGCTTGAAGCGCGGCCCAAGGCGATTGGCCACCCAATGCTGCGGCAAAGCCTGCTCTTAATCGATGGTCCAAGTTTTCAGCCGCTTCCGACCTTTCGAGGCGGTTATTTTGCGCGACGCTTTTGATCGGTTTGGGTCGGCTGGGAGCGATTGCGGCTCCATGGGACATGGGTTGTTCTCCATAGAGTGAAATCAACAGCCCAGTCATTGGCGGCATACGGGTTGTGACGCATTGCGCGAGATCAAACCCTTCCTCGAACTCGCGACTTGTGTGGGGCCTCGGCCTTGCCCATAGTGTTGGTAATCAACGATAAGGCAGGAAACATCATGGGTCAGTCACAGCTCGTTATTCGCAATGGTCGCATTGTCGATGGCACCGGCGCTGAAGGTTATTTTGGCGATCTCGCTATTTCGGATGGCAAGATCGTCGCGGTTGGCGCGGACATCGCCGCGGGCGATCAGGAGATCGACGCCAAGGGCATGATTGTTGCGCCCGGCTTTATCGACATCCACACACACTATGACCCTCAGATTTGCTGGGACCGTCTGGCGACCCCGAGCTTGGAGCATGGGGTGACAACTGTGGTGATGGGCAATTGTTCGCTCAGCCTTGCGCCCGTTCGTCCCAACGGCTCGGCCAAGCTGATCAAGATGTTCGAGAAGATTGAGGACATCAAGGAGCCGACCTTTGCTGCCGCCGTACCCTTTTCGTGGGAGAGCTTTGGCGACTATCTGGACCATATCCGCCCCGGTCTTGGCATCAATATCGGTGCCTTGGTCGGTCATTCGGCGCTGCGCTATTATGTGATGGGGGCCGACAGCCAAGAGCGGATCGCGACCGATAGCGAAATTGACGAGATGTGCCGCCTGATGGAAGAGGCCATGGCGGCTGGGGCCTTGGGTCTGTCGACCTCATATGTCGACATTGACGAGGACGGTCGCCCTGTCCCAAGCCGCC
>CALFYB010000048.1 GCA_937952995.1 uncultured Caulobacteraceae bacterium | reverse complement strand
CCTTTGAGCGGACCAGCCTGAACACGAGCCAAAGACTCAGTCGCGGCCTTGCGCTGGGCCGCATCCTTGACGAATACCGCCGTGCGATAGGATGGGCCCCGGTCGCAGAACTGGCCCCCGCCATCGGTCGGATCAATCAGACGCCAGAACCGGTCGACCAGCTGGCTATAGCTGATCTTGGCGGGGTCAAAGGTGACCTTGACGCTTTCGAAATGGCCGGTGGTCTCTGAGGACACCTGCTCATAGGTGGGATTAGGTTCCTTGCCGCCCGTATAGCCAGACTCTGCCGAGATCACGCCCGGAATGGCCTCCATGTCGTGCTCGACGCACCAGAAGCACCCCCCGGCAAAGATGGCGGTTTCGGTGGCAGGGGCGGCGAAGGCCCGCCCGCCGGAAATGAGACCCAGACACAGGGTGACGAGCGCCGCAGCGAGGGAGAGCTTTTTCATCGGCCTAGAGTTGAACCATCCCTGAAATTTTTCAAGCCTTGTTGACCAGATAGAACGGCTTGCCCCGCGAGGCCGAGTCTGTAGATTTGTCCTATGAACAACAGTGTGGATATTCCGGCACCCAGCGAACGGGGCCGATTTGACTGGTCACCCCACTCCCGGGCGCTCGGTTTCGAATTCGTGTCGGCTGAAAAGGCCTTCGCGACCCTCAAGCTTCCCTTCCGTGACGATCTGGTTGGGGACCCCGATGCCGGGGTGATCGCAGGCGGGGCCGTCACCGCCTTGCTCGACCATGTCTGTGGCCATGCGGTGATGACCGCGCTCGACGCCATGACCTCGATCGCGACCTTGGACCTTCGCATCGACTACATGCGCGCCGCAGAGCCCGGCCTTGGCGTTTATGCCGAAGCCCACTGCTACAAGGTCACCCGCTCCATTGCCTTTGTCCGCGCCAGCGCTTGGGACCGGGACAAGAGCGACCCGCTCGCGACTGCTCAGGCGGCCTTCATGGTCAATTCCGACGCCGGACGGCGGCCGGGTGCCAATCTCGCCCAAAACGCCTCGACAGAGGGCCCATCGTCATGAGCGACAGCGCTGAACAGCTCGATGCCCTACTGGGCCGGATTCCCTATGCGCGGTATCTGGGCATGAGGGCAGAGCTGGCGGGCGATGAAATGACCGCCATCCTGCCCTTCGCCCCCCATCTTGTCGGCAACCCCGCCCTCCCGGCCATCCATGGCGGGGTTCTGGGGGCGTTCATGGAGATAACGGCGCTGGCTCAGATCTCGATCATGCAGGGCCTTACCCGCCAGCCGCGCCCCATCGATATTTCGGTGGAATATCTGCGCTCCGCCCGTCCCTTGACGACCTATGCCCGCGCTGAGATCCGCAAGATTGGGCGGCGCATTGCCAATGTCCATGTCGAAGCTTGGCAGGAAACCCGCGCCAATCCGATCACCCTGCTTAGGGGCCACTTTCTTCTGTCGCCGAAAGAAGATTAGGGCATCAGCCTAAGGGATAGAGCGGGGCAAGGCGCGCGCTCGGGCTAGGCTCTCAGCCCGTACTGCCTCAATGCCGTCGCGGACATAGGCGCGCAAGATCAGTTCGGGGATCGGCAGAACGCCCGTCAAATAGCCGACATAGACAATGTGGGTCGCCGAGCCGCCATTGATCGAGGTCAGCCGCCATTCTCCATCAAGCCGCTGTCCGTCCGGATGGGCCTTTTGATAACGCAACCGTGCCAGCGGTTCGTAGTCAGACCGAACGACATTGCGCAGGACGAGGGGGAACCAAGGCAGCTTGACCCGGTGTTCGCGGATGTCCCAAAGACCGGCACCATCCTGTTCGAGAACCTTGCAGCTTTGCATACCCGGCACATGCTGAGCTGCCGTGTCGCAATCGACAAGCACCGCCCAAACAACAGCAATCGGCGCGGCAATGTCGAGCTCAGCCCGCAAGCCGCGCGTACCATCCCGGGAATCGCGAACCGGCGTCAGGTCCAGCCGCTCTGTCATCATCCATGCCGATTGGGCCGAGGCCTTAGACGGCTCATAGGCCACCAGGACTATGACCAGCGCCGCAAGCCTCACAATCCGCTCTATGAGCCCCAAAGCCTGCTCCCACTGCATCACAGCACGCTAGACTGCCCAATTCCCTCACAGATTCCACAGAAATTTCAAAATAATACCGCGCGGCCATTCGCTCGCTTTTCAGACGATACATTATAACATAAGAAATGCGGGTAATTTGGAGTTCGGTAATGACAATTTTGGTCCGCAATCTGCTGTTAGCCTCATCAGCGGTGCTCGGCTTGACCCATGGAGTCGGCTACGCGGCTGACACTGGCCCAGCCAAGTCGGATGAACCGGCAGAGGTGATTATCACCGCCGCGCCCTATGCCGTCTCTCTGCAAACCCTGACCACCAGCGTCAATGTCATCAGCCGTGATGATCTGGACCTAGCGACGCCTGCGGGATTGGGCGATGTTTTGAACGGCCTATCCGGGGTCCGTTCGACCTTCTTTGGACCGGGAGCCAGCCGCCCGGTCATTCGCGGCCTGAGATC
>CALFYB010000047.1 GCA_937952995.1 uncultured Caulobacteraceae bacterium | reverse complement strand
TCCCTCGATCAGCCCGATATAGCCCCAGAACACTCCGGCTTGCATCGCGCCGACCGTGTCCTTGCCGATGATCCGGTCCGGACGCTGAATGGCAACACGGGGCAGCTTGGCGGCCGCAGTATGCAGGGCCTGCATCGAGAGGTTAACGCCGGGAGCGATAACACCGCCCTCAAAGGCTCCGTCAGACCCTACCACATCGAAGGTGGTCGCAGTGCCGGAATCGATGATGATCAGCGGGCCGCCATAGCTCATAAAGCCGCCGACGGCGTTGACCAGTCGGTCAGCCCCCGCCTCTGACGGCTTTTCGATCCGGACCTCGACACCCAACTCCGCATTGTCGCCAATCACCAAGGGCTCGACCTTGAGATAGCGGCGGCTGAGATTGCGCAGATTGAAGATCGATTGGGGCACGACACTAGAGATAATGCAGGCCTTGAAACTATCCAGAGTCAGACCCTGCAAATGCACCAGTTGCATCAGCCAGACCGCATATTCATCGGCCGTGCGCGACGACTCCGTCGATGAACGCCATTGAGCGGTCCACTCGTTGCCGTCATGGATCGCAAACAGGGTGTTGGTGTTGCCTTGCTCAATGGCCAGCAGCATCAGACCTCTCCGAAGAAGACGTCGCCCGCCGAAATCCGGCGAACGGAATTGTCGACGAGACGAAGGCGCAAGGACCCGTCCGGGTCAAGACCTTCTGCTATGCCCTCGACGGTTTCATGTCCAAGCCGCGCCGTGCAGGCACCGCCCAAGCCAAAGGCGCGGGCCGTCCAGGCCTTGGCAACAGGGGCAAAACCCTCGCGATCCCAAAGCGCCATCCAGTCGGACATTCGGACGCTGAGCCGCGCAATAGCCTCGTCTTGGCTCAGGACCTGCGCACCCTCGAAATCGGCAATGGCGGCTGCAGGCCGTTCAGCCGCATCGGGCGGGGTTTGCAGGTTGACGCCAATTCCGACGGCGAGCCACAGGGCTCCATCAGGTCTAAGCCCCGACTCCACCAGAATGCCGCTGATCTTTCGGCCCTGAACCAGCACATCATTGGGCCATTTGAGCTGAGCCAAGGGTTGGGACATGGCGCTATCGGCCAATTCAGCAACGGCCAATGCCGCAATGAACGAGATCTGTGCGGCCTCAGCCGGGGGCTTGGGCGTCACGCAAAGCAAGGTGGCGGCTAGGTTGCCTGCGCCCGTCTCCCACGCCCTGCCCCGCCGACCGCGGCCCGCCGTCTGGCGACGGGCCATGATCCACAAGGGGCCCATATCCCCCGCCTCAGCCCGTGCCCGGGCCTCGGCATTGGTCGAGGGTGTTTCATCAAGGATCAGGACCGACGGGCGGTCCATGGGCATCACGTCTGCAGGCCTATTTCAGCCCGAAGGCCGAAGCCGCCGTCTTGGCCAGAGGCTCGAGCACCGCCAGAGCAGGCAGAACGACGGGGAAGCAGAACAGGGCCGAGGCGAGCGCCACGCCCTTGGCGTCCAAGGGCTCCTTGTCGGTCTGACCCGGAGCCGCATCGAACCACATGGTCTTGATCAGGCGCAGATAATAGAAGGCCGCAACCACGCTGCCGAGCAGAAGCACCGCCGCCAAGGCCCATTGGCCAGAGGCAATCGCCGCCTTGAACACGAACATCTTGGCCCAGAACCCGCTGAAGGGCGGCAGGCCCATGACCGAGAAGGACAGGGCCGTCAGGGCCAAGGCTAGGCCGGGACGAACCCGCGCCAGACCGGCAAAGTCGCTCAGTTGCTCCATCGGCTTGCCGTCACGCGACAGGGCACCGATGCAGGCAAAGAAGCCCGTCACGTCGATCATGTAGAGGACCATGAACACCAGGACCGCTTCCATGCCCTCGGCAGACCCTGCCGACAGGCCGATCAGCGCATAGCCGATGTTGGCGATGGAGGAATAGGCAAGCAGACGCTTGATGTTGCTCTGGGCCAGACCGCCAAAGGCACCGACCGCGACCGACAGGAAGGCGGCGACAACGATGATCTGGCGCCATTGCTCCAGCGCTGTACCGAAGGCCTCAGACAGAACCCGCGCCAGCAGCAGCATGGCCGCCAGCTTCGGGGCTGCGGCAAAGAAGCCAACGACCGGGGTCGGGGCACCTTCGTACACGTCCGGGGTCCACATATGGAACGGTGCGGCAGAAACCTTGAAGGCTAGGCCGCAGATCAGGAACACCAGACCGAACAGAACGCCGGTGCCGGTCGCGCCGCCCTCGATCGACTTGGCGATAAGGTCGAAATGGGTCGAACCGGCAAAGCCGTAGATCAACGACGCGCCATAGAGCAGCAGGCCGGATGACAGGGCACCGAGCACGAAATATTTCAGGCCCGCTTCAGAGGCCTTGGCATCGTCGCGGCGGAAAGCGGCCAGCACATAGAGGGCCAAGGACTGAAGCTCGATGCCGATATAAAGCGAGATCAGATCGCCAGCCGAGACCATCATGCCCATGCCGAGCGCGGCCAGAAGGATCAGGATCGGGTATTCGAACCGGCCATTGCCGACCCGAACTAGCCAGCGGTCACCCAGATAGATGGCCACGGGGCTGATCAGATAGATGGCGACCTTACCAAAGGACGAGGCACCGTCAGCGATGAAGCCGCCGGAAAAGGCCGTACCCTCAGGGCTCACCGCCGCAAGGCCAGCCGCTGCGACCAGGGCTAGGCTTGCTCCGATGGAGACCTCGCCCATCGCCTTGTCGCCCCGGAAGGCACCCCAGACAAGCAGGAGCAGGGTCGAGGCGGCGAGGAAGACTTCCGGCCGAGCCAGTAGCAGTGCGTCTTGAAAAGTCATGGTCAAGCTCCCCTCACCCGCCAACGGCGGCTTTGTAAGCGCCAACCAGATGGTCGACGGACGCGGCAGTGAGGTTGAAAATCAAACCGGGGCGGACACCCAAGATTAGGGTCGAGGCGATCAGCGGCGCAAAGATCACAACTTCGCGCACCGTCAGGTCTTGAATGGCCGCGAGTTTAGGATTGACCAGCTCGCCGAACATGACCCGCCGATAGAGGCTCAAGGCATAGACCGCCGACAAGATCACTCCGGTGGTGGCCGCAAGGGCCGTCCAGGTCGAGACCTGATAGGCACCGGTCATGGTCAAGATCTCGCCGACGAAGCCAGACGTGCCCGGCAGGCCGACATTGCCCATGGTGAACAGCAAGAAGATGGCCGCATACCAAGGCATACGATTGGCAAGGCCGCCGTAGAAGGCGATCTCGCGGGTGTGCATGCGGTCATAGACCACGCCCACGCAGAGGAACAGCGCGCCCGCAATGACGCCGTGGCTAAGCATCTGGAAGATCGCGCCCTGCACCCCTTGGGCATTGCCCGAGAAGATGCCCATGGTCACGAAGCCCATGTGCGCCACCGACGAATAGGCGATCAGCTTCTTGATATCGACCTGACGGAAGGCCACCAGCGAGGTGTAGATGATGGCGATCACCGACATGGCGAAGACCAGCGGCGTGAAATAGACCGAGGCCTGCGGGAACATCGGCAAGAGGAAGCGCAGGAAGCCGTAGCCACCCATCTTCAACAGGATGCCAGCCAGAATGACCGAACCGGCCGTTGGCGCTTCGACGTGCGCGTCAGGCAACCAGGTATGGACCGGCCACATCGGCATCTTCACCGCGAAGGAGGCGAAGAAGGCCAGCCACAGCAGGATCTGAACCTTAGGATCGAACTTGAACACCATCAGATCGGGGATCGAGGTGGTCTTGGCAATCGAGGCCATGGCCAAGATCGCGGCCAGCATCAGGACCGAACCTAGAAGCGTGTAGAGGAAGAACTTATAGGCCGCATAGACCCGGTTCTTGCCGCCCCAGATGCCGATGATCAGGAACATCGGCACCAGTCCGCCCTCGAAGAACAGGTAGAACAGCACCAGATCCAGCGCGCAGAACACGCCGATGACCAGGGTCTCGATGTACTCCGGCATCACGGGCGCGCTGCGCAAGGTCAGCCTGACGTCGGGTGACTCGACCAAAGCCTACGCATTCGGGCTGTGGGTCTTGTTCGCCGACGAAAACGGAAGCGTGTAGATGGGACATGCCGAGCAAGGATGTCCGGGATGCGCTGTTTCCCAAGAGGCCAGCCAGGGCCCCGACCTGATCCTTGCGCAGTCCCTCTATTGGAAGGGGCTGTTCGGACCGGTCTGCAAAATGGGCGCGTGCCAAGACCAAGGTCAGGCTCCAATCCAATCGTCAAATATAACCTGGACTTAGTCGGGGTGTGGTTAATTCTTGGATAAAATGCCGAGACAAGGCCTCCGCCCCCTTGCCGATAAAGACCCCGTTAACCAAAGCCGGATAGGGGTTTGTCATCGTCGAAGACTTGGGTGACCTCACTCATGTGATGAGGCCTGGTCTCGACGGCCAGATTTATCAGGAGATATTGGCCTTGCCGCTAAAACTGTCACTGAAGCCGGGTGAGCGGTTCGTCCTGAATGGTGCTGTTGTTCAAAACGGCGACCGTCGCGGCGTCCTGGTCCTTCAGAACAAGGCCTCTGTCCTTCGAGAGAAGGATATTCTGCAACCTGAAGATGCAACTAGCCCGGCCCGCAGAATCTATCTCCCGGTCATGATGATGTACATCGACGAGGGTGCTGCGAAAAATTACTACGAAGATTTCATCCAGCGAATGGGTGAGTTCATGGGTGTTATTCGCAACCCCAAGGTGCTTGCAGATTGCGTCGCAATATCGACATATTGTATGACCAAGGAATACTATAAAGCATTGATGCTTTGTCGTAAGTTAATAACATACGAAGATCAAAGGTTGGGTAATGTCACTTCGAGCTTATCAACAAGCGGCGCGTAGTGGCGAAAACAATCGGGATGCTGAGTTCCGATTGTTCGCCCAGGTCACGCGGGCCCTGGTTGACGCTTCACAGCTTGATCGGGCTGAAATCGGCAAGCGTGCCGAGGCACTGGACTGGAATCGCCAGCTCTGGTCGGCTCTTGCGACAGACTGTGCCTTGCCCGGGAATGGATTGCCCGACCCGCTGCGCGCCAGCATAATTTCCTTGTCCATCTGGGTCAGCAACTACACCAGCGGCGTGATAAGGGGGACGGACGATATCCAGGACCTCATCGACATCAACCGTATGATCATGCAAGGTTTGTCGACAAAGGCTATGTCGGCGGGTACCGAAGCGATCGCAAGCTAGGG
>CALFYB010000046.1 GCA_937952995.1 uncultured Caulobacteraceae bacterium | reverse complement strand
GGCCAAGTTTACTTTCCTGAGAAAGTGACACGGGCGTTTACGAAATCGCCCCCGCGGCTCTGATCGGTCGCGCCCGGCGCCTGTGCCGCCGCGTGCGCTCCAACCCCCCCCCTCCAGCGTATGACTCCGACCCGTCCGCCCTGCCGTCGCCTCCCGCCGGTTTCGCTTCGTCTCGCCGCCGTGGTTCTTCTACGAGGCCCTGATCGTCGCGGCCGGTGCGACGCCGGTGCGCGTGCTCGCCGATCGCGATCACGGGTTCGACCTGGATCTCGAGGCGATCGAGGCGGCGATCACGCCGCGCACGAAGGCGGTCAAACGACGCTCTTCGTAGCTGCTGAGCTGGTGGGTATCGGTCCGAAGGAACTTCACCGCAGCAGCAGACAGATTGCCTGCACCGAAGATGTCGGTGATCACGCAACCGGGAAGGCCGGTAGCGGTGTTCGCGGGTCCAGGAACGCCAAGCGACGTCGTTGAGCCTGGAACAGGCGACTGACACCCGGCAAGACCCTGACCGATAGCGGTCTTGTTCAGGTTGTTGCGCAGGGTTTGAGCGAAGCTGGTCCGACCGAAGGAGGCCGTGGCGCTCCAGTTCCAGTTGTCGTTGATCTCGCCGTCGAGGGTACCCAGCAAGGACAGGGCTTGGTTGTCGTATTCACCAACCCGAGGGCCAAGCTGGAGCGAACGCCAGTCAATGGTGAAGTTGGCGGTAGCGTCTGGACGCGAAGCCAAGGCGGCCGCCAGATCGGGGTGAGCCGAGTTGATATAGGACTGCATGTTCGAGGTCAGAACAACGGTCAGGCCGGTGGCTGGCGTAGGAGCCAGTTGCACGCCCGAACGGCTGTCGACGAACGACATTTGCGTCTTCAACTTCAGCTTCGAGTTGATCTGATAGCTGCCAAAGGTGCTGATCGCATAACGCTCGGCGGGCAACATCAACATGTTGGTTGGGTTGAACGCATAACGTGATGAACCAGCCGCACGGTCTGCAGTCGAGCAGGCACCTGACGTAAAGCGTGGCGTCAGCTTGCCGTCGCTGTTGAACGACAGGCTGCCGGTGTTGACGGCAACGCCGGGCGTGGCTGGGTTACAGTCGGTGTTGGCTGCTGCAAACTGACCTGCCGTTGCTGGATTGCTGGCCAGCAGACGGAAGGGGTTCGCGGCGTTGTTTGCGATCCAGCCCCAAGGTGGGGTGCCCGAACCGCCCGAGGCGAAGGTATAAAGGGGGGTCTTGGCGTTTTGAGCGTTCCACTCAGCAGCGCTGTCGATGACATAGCCATTGTAGCTGGAGTCATAGAAGGCACCGGCCGAAACCTTGGACCAATCGAACTCGCTCTGCAGGACCGGGTCGCGCTTGTAGTAAGACGCGTACATGGTCACGTTGCCCTTGCCATTGGCAAAGTTTCCGCCGAGCAGGCCTTCGACGTTGAAGTCCTTCGCCTTACGGCCGTCAACGCTGCCGCCGGTCTGGGCGGAGATTTCAGCGCCTTCGTAATTGTCCTTCAGCACGAAGTTGACAACGCCGGCCATAGCGTCCGAACCGTAAACGGCCGATGCACCACCGGTGAGGACTTCGATACGGTCGATCAGACCGGCTGGAATGGTGTTCAAGTCAACCACGCCTGTGGTCGACGAGCCGGGGACGCGTTCGCCATTGACCACGACGAGCGTGCGGTTTGCACCGAGGCCGCGAAGGTCGATGGTGGCGAAGTCTTCGCCGCCTGCGTTGTTGGAGGTCACGGTATTGCCAGGAACGATCTGTGGCAGTTCGTTCAGCAGTTGCTCAACCGCGATGGTGCCGGTCAGCTTCAGTTGCTCGCCGCCAACGGTGGCGACAGGGCTGGTGGCCACGAAGTCCTTGCGCTGCAAGCGCGAACCGGTGACGACGATTTCGGTGACTTCGGTGTCAGACTTTGCAGCATCTTGAGCGTAGGCAGGCGCAGCGAAGATCGCGAGCGCACCGCACAACATCGTTGACGCCATAACGCGTCCACGGGTTGAGCCAATTTTCATTATCTAAATCCCCCTCCAAGGTGATTGATACAGACTTGGGACGGTGCCACCTAAAAGGTACACGCCGTCGATACGATGGGCTTCCGCCTACCGTACGATAGTATCAACTATTGATGTCGAGGGTCCGGGGTCAACTCTAAGGTCACAAAACGGTCACTGTTGAGGCAGGCCTGTCGCATTATCGCAACGGTCCAAGTCGCACCTGCTTTGATTTTGGGCAAAACTAACCTGCAGAGGTGCGTTGGGGGAATTTTTTGCCCGCTCGCTCTGATGGCGATCTGCCCTGGGGCGGGACAAGGATCGGCTCTAGCGGGGCTCGGACTGGGGTAATATGTCGAAGGCAAGGCTCATTCGTGCCTCGTTTCCACCAAATGGAACCGTCCCGTGCCACATATAGGAGGGGAAAAGGGCGAGAAGTCCTGGCTGTGGTTGGACGAAGTGGCCCGCCTTTAAGGTGGGAGCCGTGGGGGTCGGAGGCTCCCCGAGCCTGAGCCAGCCTTCATGCTGGTCGGTGGTCTCCACCTGCGGCGGCACCTCCGCATAGAAGGCCGATGACAACCAGCCGTTGGGATGGATGTGATCCACGTGAAAGCCCTGTGGCCGCAGGCGGACCGACCACGCCTCATCGATCCGGTGCCCCCCACCATTGCGCCGTCTCAGAAGATCGGTTCCTTGGCCGAGGCGATCGCGATAGGCCCGGATCGGCGTTTGGATGGCTTGAAAGAAGGCACGGATGATTGGGTCGTCGCTGGTGACAAGATTGTGCGAGGTTTGCGACCCGCCCCGGATTGATTGCTCGATGGGGTGGGCCTTGAGCAGATGGACGGCCTTGAGGGATGTCCGCAGGTCCTCGAGAAAATCGGTCAGATGGGTCCAGCCGGGTGGGCAGTCGATCATCAGAGCCTGCACGACGGCGGGATAGTCATAGAGGTCGGCCAGCCGGGGGTCACCGTTCAGTCGCCACGCGCTGGTCAGGTCGGCGATGGCCTGCTGGTCGGTTGGTTGCTCGGCGACCAAGTCAGAGGCGAGGTCAGCCGCAGCCTTAGCTTCACCCAGTGCCAAAAGGGCCTGCACCACGGCTTTCTTCGGTAAGCGCTCATTTGGAAAGCGGGCGACCAACTGCTGGGCGATAGCCAGAGCATCGGCCGGGGCATCCTTCAGCAGTAGCCAGCTAAATTCCAGAGCCAAGCGCGGGTCTTGGCCGACGGTCGCAATCTCTGTTCGGGCCAGGGCCAGCGCGGCGGGTTCACCGTGGATATGGCTGAGCAAGCGCAATTTGACCAACAGCAGGTCGCCCTGTCCCTTTGCCTGTGCAAGCGCCTGATCGACGGGGGCAAGGGCAGCGGCCCCGTCACCGGTCGACATCCAAATCAGATGGCTAAGGTCCCGCAGGGCCTCGGCATAGTTCGGGCGCACCGAAAGGGCAGCTTCGAAGGCCTGCTTGGCACGGTCAAATTGGCGAAGGCCCTGCAGGCCGCGGCCGAGGACCAGTAGGGTTTCTGGGGCCCGCCCGCCCAGCCGCAAGGCTCGTTCGGCCTCGGCAACAGCCTCTTGGTCGCGGCCAAGATCGCCAAATCCTGCCGCGACATTATGGGCAGCGACAGGGTCGTCGGCGGCGATTTTTGCGGCTGACTGATACTGAGCCAGAGAGCCAGCCTTGTCGCCCAAAGCCTTGAGCGCGGCCGCCCGTAGGGACTGAAGGGCAAAGCTAGCGCCCTCCTTGCGGCAAAAGGGTCGCAGAAGTGCCTCAGCCTCGGCAGGCGCACCCTGACCGAGCAGAATCTGGGCGAGGAACTCGGCGGCGGGACCACAGCTTCGTTCGCGCTTGAGCAACTGGCGGCAGGACAGCTCCGCCTGATCGACCTGACCGGACTGAATCAGGGCTTGGATTCGATTCAAATCTTGCGCGGTGGCGGCAGACAGGGGCCGGGTCACGGGAGGGGCCGATAGGTGGTCATGGATCGATCATCCGCCATCGCTTTCGAACAAGTCAATATGCGAGGCTGACGAAAGGCTTAGGCGCACCCTCGCGCATCCCACCGACCTTAGTGTGGGTTGTGAAAATTATTTAACTGGCCTCCGTCGGGGGTATCGTTCAGGCTGGTGTCTTAAAGGTTTGCCAACCCAAAGGATCCGAGATGACCGCGTTTGCCTCACCCCTTGACCGGATTGTCGCTTGGACAGCCAGTGCTATGGCCGCCCTTGCCGTGGCTTGGTTGCCCAGCGTAGCGGCCGCGCGGGTACCGATTGATGCCTTGGTTGGCTATGGCGAAGTCCGCGGGCCTGTGATCTCGAAGGACGGGGTGCACCTCGCCGCTATTCGGCGCGAGGCTGTGGGCGACGTCTTGATTATTGCGGACCTTAAGACCGGTGACATTAAGCCCGTTCATGTCGCGCGCGCCGATCAGAACATGCAGCTGGGCTTCGTTCGCTTTAAGGGCAATGGCCGTCTGGTTTTTAGCTTTAGCCAACGCATTCACGTCGTGCCGGGCACGGGCAGTGCGAAGAAGACGGAAAATGTCGAAGACGGCTTCATCACTGTTGGGCGGGTCTATTCGAGCAATCTCGACGGATCGGACCTCATTTCCCTCTATGACCCCTCATCGCAGCAGGGCTATCCGCGCACAGTCAGCACGCGGGTGGTCAGCCTGCTGGAACAGTCTGAAACTGACGTTCTGATCGTAGCTCCCAAGATGGGCGGCGCGGAGCTTTGGAAGGTCAATGTTCGCGACGGTAAGCGCGAAATCGTTGATCGGGGACAGGACAACACCTTCAACTGGGTGGTTGATAGCGAGGGCGTGCCGGTCCTGAGGCAGGACGTGATTGCCGGCGGTAAGGGCTTCATGTGGTCGCGTCGCGCGCGCGGCGAACAGGACTGGAAGGAAGTGGTTCGCTTCCGTGGCGCGGAGGGGGCCAATTCAGGTCCAACCTTTGTTGGCGAGGGACCAACCGACAAGCCCGGTCAGGCCTTTGTCCTCGCACGCAAGGATGGCGAGGACACGTCGGGCCTCTATCGCTACGACACCAATACCGGCACCTATCTGGAGACGCTGCAGACGGTGGCCGGGCACGACGTGACCGATTCGCTAATCAATCCCTATGATAACAAGCTGTTGGCCGCCTGTTGGCTGGCTTACCGTGTGGCCTGCGAGCCGAAGGACGCTG
>CALFYB010000045.1 GCA_937952995.1 uncultured Caulobacteraceae bacterium | reverse complement strand
GTTGAAGGCGCTGAACTGACGTTCGTTCTCGAGGAACACGTCGCCATAGGACGCGCCGTCGTCATTGAAGCGCAGGTCATAAACGTTATCAACGCCCTGCACATACATGGCCAAGCGCTCAAGGCCGTAGGTCAACTCGCCCGCGACCGGATCGACATCCATGCCCGCGACCTGCTGGAAATAGGTGTACTGGCTGACCTCCATGCCGTCGCACCAGACTTCCCAGCCCAGCCCCCAGGCACCGACCGTCGGATTTTCCCAGTCGTCCTCGACAAAGCGCATATCGTGCAAGGTGGGATCGAGACCAATGGCCGCCAGCGAGCCGAGATAGAGGGCCTGCATGTCCTTAGGATTGGGCTTCAAGATCACTTGATATTGGTAATAGTGCTGCAAGCGGTTGGGGTTCTCGCCATAGCGGCCATCGCCCGGACGCCGCGAGGGCTGCACATAGGCAGCTTTCCACGTCTTTGGACCCAAGGCCCGCAAGACGGTGGCGGGGTGCAAGGTCCCTGCCCCGACCTCCAGATCATAGGGCTGCAAGATCACACAGCCCTGACGGCTCCAATAGTCATGGAGCGTCAGGATCAGGTTCTGAAAGGACAGGCCCTGCGAGGCGCTAGGGGCGGATGCGCCTAGGGAACCGGAGGGAGCATTGGCATCGACCATGGACCGCTAAATTCCTTAAAGAAAAGTGGGCGGACCATAGGGCGCGTTGGCGCTTGCATCAAGCTTTCGGCGTCCGATGCGGCCCTCTATGTACGGACTAATTTCAGCTGGGTCGGTTTGACATCCAAGGCCCCGCACAGGCGCGCGCCTAAAAATTAGTCACATAATCGCGCAGCCGCTCAAATTTCCAGCAACGGACAGGAAAGGGCCCCTTTTCGTCAAGGGGATGTCGGTGACAGCCCCCGGGTTGTCTAGCGTCTGCCTGTCGAACAGGCGCGGCGAGACCCCGATGGCCTGTCGGTTAGGACCAATTTCGAGGGGCGCGCGGTGGCTCGAACGCGCGGGAGCGAGCGGATGAAACTGATCATTGCGATCATAAAGCCCTTCAAGCTCGACGAGGTGCGTGAAGCCTTCGTGAAAGCTGGCGTCGAAGGCCTGACTGTCTCTGAAGTGAAGGGCTACGGCCGTCAGAAGGGACAGACCGAAATCTATCGTGGCGCGGAATATCAAGTGAACTTCGTGCCGAAGATGAAGCTTGAAGCCGTCGTTGACGATGGTGCCGTCGCCGGTGCCGCGGAGGGTGAAGTTCCGGGTGCCGGTGGCCGCGGTCGCGGTGGCGGCACAGCCGGTGCATTCGGTAAGGGTGGTGCACGTGGTGCATCGAAGGCCCGCAAGTCGAAGCGCACGAAACGCGAAGAGTTTGAACAGAGAATGGCTCCGAGCCTCGGTGGCGCAGTTGTGCCTCGTGGCGACGGTTCGACCGTCATTCGCCTTCGTCGTGGAGCAAGCATCCAGGACTTCGCAGACAAGATTGATGCCAATGCCGGTCA
>CALFYB010000044.1 GCA_937952995.1 uncultured Caulobacteraceae bacterium | reverse complement strand
TGATGATCCCGTGCAGGCCAGATGCCTCGCCAAGGCCCGCCGCGCGCAGCGTGACGCCCTTTTTAGCCAGATCCGCGATCACGTCAGGCGACATAAACTGGGTTTCGGCCGAATAGATCTCTCCGCGCGAGACGAGATTGGGCAGGGCGACGGCCTGCTGCATCGGCATCTTCCAATCCAAGACCCCAACCAAGGCCTTCAGATCATAGGCGAGGATAGACGACCCGCCGGGCGAGCCAACGGCAGCATAGAACTGTCCCTTCTGATCCAGAACAATGGTCGGGGACATGGACGAGCGCGGCCGCTTGCCTGGGCCAACGGCATTGGCGGCCGAGGACCCGTCCTTGTTGGTCGGCGCGAAGCTAAAGTCCGTCAGTTGATTGTTGAGGAAGAACCCACCGACCATTCTGCCCGAGCCAAAGATGCTTTCGACGGTCGTGGTCATGGACACCACATTGCCCCCAGTATCGACGATGACGAAGTGGGTGGTCCCGCCGGGCTCGTGGGTCGCATCAGGGCCAAGCTTTGGCGCGCCCTTGGGCTGACCGAAATCCGGCGCAGGGCCCGCCGTTTCACCGATGAGGGCGCGGCGCTGGGCAACGTAATCACGATCAAGCAGGCCGTCGACCGGCACACTGACAAAGTCAGGGTCGCCCAGATAGCGGTCCCGGTCGGCATACATCAGGCGGCTGGCTTGGGTGAACATGTACCAGCCTTGAGCGTCGTTGGCGTGGGCTGCGATGTCCGTGCCTTCTAAAATGCCGAGCCCCTGTAGGACCGCGGTCCCGCCCGCAGGCACGGGCGGCACGCAGACCCGGTAGGTCCGATAGGGTCGGCACAGGGCCGCCATGACCTTGGGCTGATAGGCCTTGAAGTCGGCCAATGTCAGAGAGCCCGGCAAATCACCTTGATGAACCCGCGCGACGATGGCCTCCGCCAAGGGGCCTTGATAGAGCGCGCTGGCCCCCTCGGTCGCGATCCGCCGAACGGTCGCGGCATAGGCGGGGTTCTTGAGCACATCGCCGGCCTGATAGCGGTTGCCGTCCGGCTTGGTGAAATAGGCGGTGGCGTCGGGAGATTTGGCCTGAGGCGCGGCACTGTTGATCATGCCGGCCAGACGAGGGCTGACGATGAAGCCGTCAGAAGCGCGCCGCTCTGCATCCCCAAACAGGTCCTTCCAAGCCAGCTTGCCATGTTGCGATTGGGCCAGAGACAACATCGCTACTGCGCCAGGTACGCCAGTCGCGCGGCCACTGACGACCGCCTCGAAAAAGCCGATGGGCTTCGCCACACCATTGGCATCCGTGCGCATAAACATGTCAGGGCTGGCCCCGGCGGGCGCGGTCTCGCGGCCATTATAGGCGGTCACGGCGTGGGTCTTGGCATCATAAAAGACCATAAAGGCCCCGCCGCCGAGGCCAGAGCTCTGCGGCTCGACCAGACCTAGCATGGCCTGCACGGCGACGGCGGCATCCACCGCCGAGCCGCCCCGTTTCAATACTGCAAGCCCAGCCTCGACCGCCAAGGGATTGGCGGCTGCAACCATGGCATGGGGCGCTAGGCCAGAGGAGCGAGAGGAGGAGGGGGATGGGACTTTTACCGCAGCCGCCTTGGCCACTGGATCGGCGAAAACCAAGGAGGACGGCACCATCGCCCCGGCAAGGGCCAATAAGACAAGGCCGAGGCCGCCCACTGACTTTCGCATCACAATCCCCAATTTCTCAATCTCACCAACAGATTGCACCATACCGACAGGCCCATTTCGCGCCAGCCAAAACCAAGCAGAAAAAAGCTAGAACTAATGCTTGCCTAAAGATTGCCCAGCGACTAGTTTCCGCCACCTTGCCCTAGGGCAACAGCGCGCCCGTAGCTCAGCTGGATAGAGCATCAGACTACGAATCTGAGGGTCGGACGTTCGAATCGTTCCGGGCGCGCCAATT
>CALFYB010000043.1 GCA_937952995.1 uncultured Caulobacteraceae bacterium | reverse complement strand
TGGTCGGCTTGACCATTCCTATCCTCACTCTTGGCGCTCAAAGGCTCCGGTGATCTTCCGCAACACGCCGCAGTGGTTCATCCGCATGGACCATGCCGATGAGGCCGGGAACAGCCTGCGCGACAAGGCCTTGGCCGCCATCGATGAGACCGCCTTCTATCCCGAGATGGGCCGCAATCGCATCCGCTCGATGGTCGAGGGCCGCCCGGACTGGCTGATCAGCCGCCAGCGCGCCTGGGGCACCCCTCTGGCCATGTTCGTCGACAAGGTCACGGGGCAGCCGCTCTATGACGTCGAGGTCAACAAACGCATCCTCGCGGCCATCGAGGCCGAAGGGGCGGACGCCTGGTTCACCCGGCCGGACAGCGACTTCCTCGGTGCGGGCTATGATCCGGACCATTATGAAAAGGTCGAGGACATCCTCGATGTCTGGTTCGATTCGGGCTGTACCCACGCCTTCACCATCGAGAACCGCCCCGACAGCCACTGGCCAGCGGACGTCTATCTGGAGGGCTCCGATCAGCATCGCGGCTGGTTCCAGTCCAGCCTGCTCGAAGCCTGCGGCACCCGTGGCCGCGCGCCCTATAAGGCGGTGATCACCCACGGCATGACGCTGAACGAGAAGGGCGAGAAGATGTCCAAGTCGCTCGGCAATGCCGTCGAGCCACAGGTCATCATCAAGGAGAACGGCGCGGACATTTTGCGCCTGTGGGCCGCCACGGTCGACTATTCCGAAGACCAGAAAATCGGCAAGACCGTGCTGCAAACGGTGGTCGATGGCTATCGCAAGCTGCGCAACACGGTCCGGTATCTGCTCGGCGGTCTGGCGGGCTTTGACGAGGCCGAACGGGTCTCGCGCGATCAGATGGAGCCGCTGGAGCAACTGATGCTGCACCGGCTGGCCGAACTGGATGCCGAGGTTCGCGCTTCCTATGGCCAGTACCGGTTCAGCGACGTGTTCCGGGCCGTGCTGGACTTCTGCACCAACGACCTGTCGGCGCTCTATTTCGATGTGCGCCGCGACGTCCTCTATTGCGACGGGCCTGAAAGCCTGCGCCGCCGGGCCTGCCGCACGGTGATGGACGAGGTCTTTATGCGCCTGACCGCGTGGCTAGCGCCCCTGTCGTCCTTCACCATGGAAGAGGCGTGGACCACGCGTTTCCCGGAGGCGGGGTCCAACTGCCTTCGCGTGATCCCAGAGGTGCCGACCGACTGGCTTGACCCCGCGATTGCGAGCTGGTGGAGCCAGGTGGCTAAGGTCTTGCCCGTAGTCACCGGCGCGCTGGAACTGGAACGCCGCGAAAAGCGTATCGGTTCGGCCCTAGAGGCCGCGCCCGTGGTCTGGCTGACCGATCCAGAGGTCCTCAAGGCCTTTGAGCGCATTGATGCGGCCGAAGCCTTCCGCACCAGCCAAGCCGTCCTCAAGCTCGGGGAGGGGCCAAGCGATGCCTTCCGCCTGCCGGGCCAAGTCGGCGTTGCCGTTGAGCCCTTGAAGGCTGAAGGTAGCAAATGTGCGCGCTCTTGGCGTATCTTGCCCGAAGTTGGCACTGACCCGCGCTATCCGGACCTGTCCTTGCGCGATGCTGCCGTTGTTGCTGCGTGGGATCGTCAATGAGCTTAGATGCTGCTGTCCGTCGCCACCCCTTAGGCCCTCTGGCCTATGGACTTGGTTTCGCCGTGGTTTTTGCTGATCAGGTGTCCAAGGCGTGGATTTTGAACGGCTTGAACCTGCCGCTGTTTGGGTCGGTGGACATTGCCGGGCCGCTGCGTTTGACCTTGGTCTGGAACCGGGGGGTCAGTTTTGGCCTCTTTCGCGCCGATGCCGAGGTCATGCGCTGGGCGCTGGCGGCGTTCTCGTTTGGGGTCTCGCTGTTCCTGATCAACTGGGCGCGGAAGATTGAGCGGCCCAGACTGGCCATCTCGGTTGGGCTGATTCTCGGCGGTGCGATTGGAAACCTGATTGATCGGGTGCGTTGGGGGGCCGTGTGCGATTTCATCGACGCGTCAGCCCTACATTTTCCATGGGTGTTCAATTTGGCGGACAGCGCCATCACGATTGGCGTGATATTGCTGTTGATCGACAACCTGCTAACCCCTGAAACGCCAGCGACTACGGCCCCTGCGGACGTGCAAAGCGGTTCTTGACGCCTTCGGTGTCGAAGGTGATTGGCAGTAGGCCCCACAATGGGGTAACCAGAGTAATAAGACAGGCCGGGGGCGGTCTCTAGGAGCCTATAGATGAAGATCAATCGCGTGGCTGTTGCCGTTGTCCTGCTGGCCGGGCTCGGCTTGTCGGGCTGCCAATCAGCCTCCAAGGCCCTTGGTATGTCCAAGGTTGTCCCTGATGAGTTTCGTGTGGTGACCAAGGCCCCTCTAGTGGTGCCGCCTGACTATGCCCTGCGTCCGCCCGCACCGGGTGAGCCTCGTCCGCAAGAGCTTCAGCCTGAGAGCGCGGCGCGTGCCGCCTTGCTAGGTTATCGTCAGGGCGAAATCCGCTCCGAAGGCGAAAAGATTTTGGTGACCCGCGCTGGGGCCGACAAGGCTGACCCGCTGGTCCGGTTCGTGGTTGATGATGAGTTCGGGGATCTGGCCCACAAGGACCGCTCCTTTGCCGACCGCGTCATGTTCTGGCGCAAGGACAAGCCTGAAACTCAAGGCCCGCAACTGGCTTCGGATGCTTCGGCTGCTGCGGCTGGTGTTGAGCCCATCGATCCAGCTGCCGAAGAGGCCCGCTTGAAGAAGTTGCTCGGCGATAAGCCCGTGGTGATCAAGCGCGAGCAGAGCACCAAGCTTAAGCTACCGGGTCTGTAAAGACCCCCTACCCCGGCTGCGCCGGTACTTCCCCCAGAGGGGGAAGATTTGCTCATCTTTCATCTTCCCCCTCTGGGGGAAGTGGCGCGCAGCGCCGAAGGGGGCCTTGTTTCCCCCACATCCGTGTTCCCCGCGCAGGCGGGGATCCAGACCCTTTCACACAGACTGAAAACGGGCCACTTGGCCACGCCTTCGCTGAGAAGACCGAAGGGGGAGTGGCAAGTGATTTGCCGCCCTTAGCCCTCTCCCTGAGGGAGAGGGTTGGGTGAGGGCCTTGTTTCCCCCACATCCGCGTTCCCCGCTCAGGGAAGGGGCCAGTGGGCCACGTTCAAGTTGCTTGAAAGGGTCTGGGTCCCCGCCTTCGCGGGGAAGGCGGGGTAAGAGGAGGCGGAGGCCTCTAGACCACCCGCTCCACCAGCATCTTCTTGATCTCGGCGATGGCCTTGGCGGGGTTCAGGCCCTTGGGGCAGACCTGCGCGCAGTTCATGATCGTGTGGCAGCGATAGAGCTTGAAGGGGTCTTCTAGCTCGTCGAGCCGCTTGCCGGTGGCCTCGTCGCGGCTGTCGATTAGCCAGCGATAGGCATGCAGCAGCGTTGCTGGGCCGAGATACTTGTCGCCGTTCCACCAGTAGCTCGGGCACGAGGTTGAGCAGCAGGCGCACAG
>CALFYB010000042.1 GCA_937952995.1 uncultured Caulobacteraceae bacterium | reverse complement strand
AGCAGCCGCCGGACGGGCCGCAGCCGAGGGTGCTTCGCTCGGCACGGCCGAGGGCACTACCCCCAGATCGGCCAGCGGATCGGAATTGGTCGGCGAAGCGCTGGCCGAGGCCTGCTCGGCAGGGCTCCTGCCGGCATCTTCCGCCATCCGGGCGCGGTCATTGATGATGTTGGCCAGGCCCACTATCAGCAGCACCGCGGCGATCAGGAACAAGCCGGTCTGGAGCCGCTGGACGGCCTGGGCGCGCAACTCCCGCGCCGATGGCGGCACGAAGTGCTGCGGACCGGAAAGCGGTGGTGTGACCCTACGTGGCGGTTGTGTTGCCATTCTGTGACGAAGGCTAGCCGATCAGACGAGCCAAGGGAAGACCGGAAGTCCCTTGGATTTGAGCCATTCCGCATTGTAGAGGCTGGAGAGGTAGCGAAAGCCGGTATCGCACAGAATCGTCGCGACCCGCGGATTTTCCCGCCCATCGGCGACAAGTTGCTGGCCCAGCGCGACGGCTCCGGCGACATTGATCCCCGAAGACAGGCCCAGGCACAGCCCCTCTTCCTTGAGCAGCCGGGCGACCCATTCCAGCCCTTCCTCGTCCGAAATCCGGAACTGGGTGTCGATCGGCGCGCCTTCGAGGTTGGCGGTGATCCGGCCCTGCCCAATGCCTTCGGTGATCGAGGTGCCCTCGGCCTTAAGCTCGCCGTGGGTGTACCAGTTGTAAAGTGACGCCCCATAAGGATCCGCCAAGGCGATGGCGACCTTGGGGTTACGCTCAAGCAGAGCCATGGCCACGCCCGCCAAGGTGCCGCCAGAGCCCACGGCGCTGACAAAGCCATCGACCTTGCCGCCCGTCTGTTCCCAGATTTCCGGGCCGGTGGTCTCATAGTGGGCGAGACGATTGGCTACATTGTCGAACTGATTGGCCCAGATGACGCCGTTCGGCTCGCTCGCGGCCCGTTCTTCGGCCAGACGCCCGGAATAGCGCACATAGTTATTGGGATTGGCATAGGGCACCGCATCGACCTCGATCAGTTCGGCCCCCATCAGGCGGATGGCGTCCTTCTTTTCTTGGCTCTGGGTGCGAGGAATGACGATGGCGGTGCGATAGCCAAGGGCCGAGGCGACCATGGCCAGCCCAATGCCGGTATTGCCTGCCGTGCCTTCGACGATCAGACCGCCGGGACGCAGGAGCCCGCGCTGTTCGGCGTCGCGAATGATGTAGAGGGCCGCACGGTCCTTTACCGACTGACCGGGGTTCATAAACTCTGCCTTGCCCCAGATCTCACATCCCGTGGCGGCGCTCGCCCGGTTGAGGCGGATCAGTGGCGTATTGCCGATGGCGTCAATGACGCTGCGGGCTGAAGACATGAAGCTAACCCTTACCGTGTTTCCATATCAGGCTTGGCCCAAATGCCGCCGGTTCGCAAGTCAGGTGGTGATCCAAAAGCCAAGGTTCAACGTAAACCGATCATCGAAAACAACGAGGCAGGGTTCGTGGAGTCAATCTATCTGGATTATGCAGCCGGTTCATTGTCGCCCTCAGCGCGGTTGCTGATGGACGCCCATTTGGCGCTGCGGCCGGAAAACCAAAGTTTCGTGTCCCTTTGGGAGAGCCTTGGCGGGTGCCTGCTCGACGGCGATGAGCCGTCGTTTGAGGCCCGGCCGCTGGAAGATTTCGACTTTTCGGTGGTGGATGCTCCGGTGCGCGCCGCTCGCCCGAGCCCAGCCTCCTTGCCTGCGCCGCTGGCCGAAGTGATTGGAAAGCCCATCTCCGAGATCGATTGGATCAGCACCTTGCCGGGGATGAAGGAATATCCGGTTCCGGGCTGGCCACAGGCGCGCCTGGTGCGTCTGGCGGCGGGACGAACCATTCCGCGCCATAGCCACGGCGGCTTAGAACTGACGCTCGTGCTCGAAGGGGCGTTTCGCGACGGTCAGGGCCTCTATGAGCGCGGCGATGTCTGCGTCGCTGATGAAACAGTCGAGCATAGCCCGCGCGTCTCGCCTGACCGCGAATGTCTCTGTTTTGCAGTGATCGAGGGGCCCTATCGTCCCAAGGGCGTTTGGCAGATCATTTCCGCCGTCAATGATCTGGTTCAGGGGCTTAAGCCCAAAGGAGCCATCGCCTGATGGCGCGTCCAGCCACCCCAATCGATGGCGTCGCGTGGGTCACGGGGGCCAGTTCGGGCATTGGCGAGGCACTGGTTCACCGTCTGGTCGGCCAAGGCTGGCGCGTCGCCGTGACCGCGCGTCGGGCAGAGGCGCTCGCGGCGCTGGCGCAGGCCCATCCCGGTCAGGTCGCCGTCTTTGCCGCCGATGTGTCCGATACCGAGGCCATGGCCCAGGCCGTGGCAGCTATCGAGCAGGATTTTGGCCCCATCGCCTTGGCGGTGCTCAATGCCGGGGTCTATCTGCCGGTGGATTCGCGTCGTCCGGACCCAGAGCTTTTCCGCAAAACCTTTGATGTGAACCTGATGGGGGTGGTCAATGGCTTGGCTCCGCTCGTTCCCGCCATGCTGGGCCGGGGCAGGGGACAGGTCCTAATTATCAGTTCTGCCACCGGCTTTGGCGGCATGCCGACGGCTGCGGCCTATGGCGCGTCCAAAGCGGCCCTGATCAATATGGCCGAGACCCTGCGCATCGAGCTTGAGCCTCTGGGCCTTCGGGTGCAGGTCGCGACC
>CALFYB010000041.1 GCA_937952995.1 uncultured Caulobacteraceae bacterium | reverse complement strand
GCTGGCCGTAACCTTGGCCCCGGCTAAAACCGCTCCGGCCTTGGCAAAATTCAAATGGCCTGCTTCAGGCGTATAGGTCCCTTTGACATAGAGATTTTTCAGAGTCTGGGGCTCGGATTGGGGAACAAAAGCCATGACCGCTTGAGGGCCCTGCAGAGCAAAATCGAGGCGCGCGGGCTGTTTGTCGCGTCCCTCTGGGATCAGTCTCAGCCGTCCCTTGATGTCCAACTGCAGGGGGGCGGCCTTGAGCTTGACGGACGCCAACTCCACCTCGCCCGTGGTGGGATCATAGGTGGCGCGGGCCTCAGCCCGATCAAATGGTTGCATGGCCTTGCCAAAACGGATCTGACCAGCGCCCGCCGAGAAGCTAACATCTGCAGCCCGGATGCCTTGATTAACGGCGTAGCTTAGGGAGCCCTGACCATCGACTTGGGCGTTCAGTGCCGACAGAGGACGGGTCACGCCCACCGAGGGAAAGATTTTGGCTGGGTTCAGGCGGCGAATCTTGCCGGAGATAAAGGCTTCCTTGAGCCCCTCAGCGGCCTTTGCCTTGATCGAGAGCTCGGCCCGTTGGTCGCCCTGACCTAGCGCGACATCCCCAACCAGATCTAACCGCCCGAGCGCCTTGCGCAGGGTTAGTCGGCGAACATCACCCGTCCAAGCGACTGCGCCATCGATCTGGCGCAACGACAAGGTTCCGTCTGTCAGTTCGAGATCATGCAAGAAACTGGCCCACAGACCGCGCCTTGCAGGACCGGTGACCTCTGAAAAAAGACGCCCCAACAGGGTCAGTTCATCGGGACGACCGATCGCGTCATATCCCAATTCATAACGCCCCTGTGGGGAGACGCTGACCGCGATGAAAAAGTCTGAGGCGGCGATGCGTCCGGGTGCGGGGGCAAAAACCAGAACCGAGTCCAATGCCATGGCCGCTTGAACCCGGCCCGCGCGCAAAACCGGCCGCCCCTTTTGGTCGGTGACCGATAGGGTCTCCATCTGAACACCGAGGGACTTGGCCTGCTCGAACCAGACAATTCCGACATGGCCCAAACGCGCCTGTCCGCCCTTAACCTGACGCTCGAGACCACTGATGATCATAGGCCGCAGAAAATCCGCTGAGATCGGACCTTGCGCCAGACGCACAGCCGCCAGACCAAACAGCGCGATCATCGCCAAGATCAAGACGACTGCAGCTTCAAGCCCATGCTTCAGCGCCGGTCTCAGCAACAGAAATATCTCCGTAATCGCCGAGCAACGGCTGGACGTCGGGGCAAACAGACACCAAATGTATCTGTAACATGGCCGCACAGCGAAAAAGTGCGATAACGATGGGATACGTCAATGACTGACCAACTCCAACCCGGAGATCGCGCTCCCGCCTTTGATATGGCCTCAGATGGCGAAAAAAACCTGTCCTCGAGCGATCTGCTGGGCAAAACCATCGTCCTCTACTTCTATCCAAAGGACGACACGCCAGGCTGCACAAACCAGGCCAAGGGATTCACAGCCCTGTCCGCCGAGCTGGCCAAGGCCGGTGCAGTCGTGATTGGGGTGTCGAAAGACAGTGTTGCCAGTCACAAGCGCTTTCGTGCCAAGCACGACCTGACCATCGCGCTCGGATCCGATCCAGAAGGAACAACGATCGAGGCCTATGGGGCTTGGGTCGAAAAGAGCATGTATGGCCGAAGCTATATGGGAATTGAGCGATCAACATTCCTTATCGACGCGACCGGCGTGGTTCGTAAGATCTGGCGTAAGGTCAAGGTCCCCGGACATGCCGAGGCTGTTCTGGCTGAGATCAAAGCGCTCTAATCCCGCGAGCTTGGCCAATCCGATTAAAAGGGTCATTCAAGCGCTAAGGGCGCAAATCTGGCGGGTTACGCGTCGCCCAAAACCTAATGATAGATATGGTTGAGTCTTGGAATCACGTTAGTTCTAGACTCTTTGACTTTGATCATTGCATATCGCCTAAATCAAAAACGGCGAGTATCCGAGACCATGACGAATGGCCACGTGGCGCGTTTCAAACAGGCATTAGAGCGCGTATTTCCTGAACGGCATCTCTATGTCCGATCAGAAGGCGAGTTGAAGAGCCTTGTTCTGACTCCGAAACGTCAGATGGCCATTGCTTCGGCCCTCCTCGCGCTTGGCCTATGGCTCGGCGTGGCGACGACCTCCATGGCGATCAACGCTCTGTCCTTGAGCAATACAGACCGCGAAGTTGCCAAGACCCAAGCCAAATATGAACGTTGGATCGCGGACCGCCAGGCCCGTCTGAATAGCGCCGTGGCTCAGCTAAACGCGAATAATGGCTCGATAGACCAACTGGCCAACAGCGTCGAAAAGCGCCATGCCGCGCTGGCGCAACTGATGGGTAACTTCAAGGGTGTGCCGGGAGCAGAGGTCGCACTGGCACCGTCAAAGTCCCTCAAGAACACGCTCGGTGTGGCCTCTCCGATGGATCGGGTCCAGGCCGTGAGCATGGATCAGGAGCGCATGATCGCGCGCGCTGAGAGCTTCGCCAAAACCCGCGCCGACCGCTTAAGGCTTGCCTTTCGGCTCGCTGGCCTAAATCCCGTCAGCTATGCCGACCGCAGCAGTGCAACCACTAGCGGCCTCGGTGGCCCCCTGATCGAGGCCAAAGATCCCCGCGCCTTGGCAGCGGTTCTCGATGTCGATGAGGATTTTGCAGAACGAATTCAGAGCGCGGCCAACAATATGGCCGATATGCGAGCCCTCAACCAAGCCGCTGAGCGCCTGCCTTTCGCTCGCCCGACCAACAGAACACCGCAGTCCAGCGGCTTTGGCGTACGCTTCGACCCCTTCACAAGGCGTCCGGCGTTCCATTCTGGGCTGGACTTCACAGGCGGGTTCATGACCCCCATTCAATCTACGGCACCCGGCATTGTCTCCTTTACCGGCGTGCGGTCGGGTTACGGCAATACGGTGGAAATTGATCACGGCGCGGGTTTCAAGACACGCTATGCTCACCTGCAATCGATCTCCGTCAGCACGGGTCAGCGCGTGGGTGTTGGCCAACGACTTGGGGCCATGGGCTCAACAGGGCGATCCACAGGCGTTCATTTGCACTACGAGGTCTGGGTCAATGGCCGGGCTCAAAATCCAAACCGTTTCGTAAAGGCAGGCGATTATGTTCAACAAGCGGGCTGACAATCAATCGTCCATCCCTGCCCTGTCCTCAGCGACAGACAGTAATGGTGGAAAAAAGTCGCTCAAGGTTGCCTCGGTAATCGGTGACGATGTGACCATCGATGGCAGTGTGAGAGGCCACAGCGAGTTGCATCTGGACGGTACAGTCCGCGGCGACATCACCGTTGAACGACTTTCAATTGGTGAAACTGGACAGGTTGAGGGCACAGTAACCGCCGAGAGCGTTGATATTCGCGGCAAGCTGACCGGCACCGTTTCGGCCAAGCAGGTCCGGCTATATGGCACCGCCCACGTCGAGGGCGACATCACCCACGAGCAACTGTCCATGGAACCTGGTGCCTATTTCCAAGGCCGGAGCCTGAAGTTCCAGCGTCAAATATCAGCGCCAGCGCTCGAGTCCGCCGCCAGCGTCGGCCTCGAGGGCTTTGCGGAAGACTAGGGTCGCCCCTAGCCTTCGCGCGTTACGCCAACGCGCTGGGCCAATGATGCGCCCATGAAATTGTCGAGATCACCATCTAGAACCCCTTGTGTATCAGAGGTCTCGACCTCGGTGCGCAGGTCCTTGACCATCTGATAGGGCTGCAGAACGTAAGAGCGGATCTGGTGACCCCAGCCAATGTCGGTCTTCTGGTCTTCCAAGGCCTGCGCCGCGGCTTCACGGCGCTGCAGTTCCAACTCATAGAGCCGGGCCCGAAGCATTTTCCACGCCTCTTCCCGGTTCTGATGCTGCGAGCGGCCCGATTGGCATGCCACCGCCACGCCTGTCGGGATGTGGGTCAGACGAACGGCAGAGTCGGTTTTATTGATATGCTGTCCGCCCGCACCGGACGCCCGATAGGTATCGGTGCGCACGTCCGAGGGATTGATATCGATCTCAATCGTGTCATCGACGACAGGATAGACCCAGACCGAAGCAAAACTGGTGTGACGCTTGGCAGCCGAGTCAAAGGGTGAAATTCGAACTAGCCGGTGGACGCCAGCCTCGGTCTTCAGCCAACCATAGGCATTGTGACCCCTAATCTGCAGCGTCACAGACTTGATTCCAGCCTGTTCGCCTTGCGTCTCTTCGATCACGTCAAAGGTCATGCTGTGGGCGGTGGCCCAGCGGGTATACATCCGCAGCAGCATTCCGGCCCAATCGTTAGACTCCGTGCCCCCTGCCCCGGAATTGATTTCGAGATAGGCGTCGTTGCTGTCAGCCTCGCCAGACAACAGAGCCTCGAGTTCGGCGCGGGCGGCCTGCTCTTTGATCGCTGCCAACTGGGCGCGGGCCTCTTCAAGCGAGGCCTCATCGCCTTCCGCGTCGGCCATTTCCGCATAACCCACCGCATCCTCAAGCTCACGCTCGAGGGTCAGGACCGCATTGATCTGACCGGACAGTTGGGTGCGCTCGCGCATCACCGCTTGGGCTTCGCTGGGCCGATCCCACAAGGTGGGATCTTCTACTCTGGCATTGAGCTCGTCGAGCTTACGCAGCGCTGGATCCCAGTCAAAGTCTCCTCCTGAGCAGTCCGATGGACTGCTCGATGTCGGCAGCAGCTGCCTCGACATCCGCTCTCATGATTGGCTCCTACGCATTGAAGGGGCGGCTTAACGTGCGCCGAGCGATAAGACAATGGACCCGTGCGATCAGTACAGACCCGACAGGTCCTCAGGCACCTTTTGCACCTTGGGCGGCGGCGGCGGCGGCGCTACCGCTGGGCTGCCCCCCCATGCTTCTCCATAGGGAACCGGCCCCTCAGGCGTTAGCTGGGATTTAGGCTCGGTCCCGGGCCGGAAGGCTTCTCTGATACCGTTGACCAGAACGAACTTGACGTTCTTGGGCGGTTGGAAGTCGCGAGAAGGCGTGCCGCGCAAAGCCGTCTGCATGAACTCGATAAAGATTGGAACAGCCGCTTGGCCACCCGTCTCATTGTTTCCGAGCGAGCGATTGTCATCAAAGCCGACAAAAACACCGACCACGATCTCGGGCGAATAGCCAACAAACCAGGCGCTGCGATATTCGTTTGTGGTTCCGGTCTTTCCGGCCAAGGGGCGGCCCAAAGAACTGACCTGCGCCGCGGTTCCGCGCTGCACCACGCCCTGCAGCATGGAGGTGATTTGATAGGCCGTGATCGGGTCAAGGACCTCGGTACCCGCGGCTGGCAGATGCGGTGACTCTTCACCCAAGAAGCCAACATTACAGCGGTCACAATCGCGTCCGTCCCCCTTCAACAGGGGCTTGCCTTCGCGGTCCTGAACGAGCTCGATAAGGTGCGGCTCGACCCTACGGCCCCCATTAACGAACGGAGCATAGGCGGCAGTCAGCTTAAACGGCGTGGTTTCACCCGAGCCGAGCGACATGGCCAGCACGGGAGCCATATCCTTGACGACGCCCATACGGATCGCGGTCTCGCGCACCTTGTCCATGCCAATAGATTGAGCCAAGCGCACCGTCATGGCGTTGCGCGACTGCTCCAGACCCTTACGCAGAACCAGATTACCGTAATAATCCTTGGTGTAGTTCTCAGGCGTCCAGTCCTTGTCGGCAGTCTCGCCCTTGATCGTGATCGGGGCATCGGCCACGACGCTGGCAGGGGTGTAGCCGTTGTCCAGAGCCGTCGCATAGACGAAGGGCTTAAAGGCTGAGCCTGGCTGACGCTGGGCTTGGGTCGCCCGATTGAACTTCGAGAGTGAGAAACTGTAGCCACCGACCAAGGCCAGCACCCGGCCAGAATAGGGATCCATGGCGACCAACGCGCCATTGACGGTGGGAATCTGTTTGAGAGCAAACTGGCCAGGAGATTTGCCCGGCGCGACAAAGATCAGGTCCCCAACATTGAAGCCCTTAGTCGCCCGCGCCCAAACCACATCCTCTTCCGCGATGAGCCCAGTCTTACCGTCCATAAGCTGAACCTTGACCGGACCCTTAGCCGCTTCGACAACCGCGATAACCCAATCGCGTCGCTCATAGGGCGGTGTCAGGGCCTTGGCCTTCTTTTGCCAGCCCTCCTGCCCAAGCTCCACGCGGCCGACGGCCCCGCGCCAGCCGTGACGACGGTCATAGAGTTCCAGCCCTTGCATGAGGGCCACGCGCGCAGCGGTCTGCAAACGAATGTCTAAGGTGGTGCGAAGGTAGTAGCCCCCCTCATTGACCTTGTCCCCAAGGGTCAAGATCGCACGCTGGCGAACCTCTTCGATGAAATAGTCGGCGTCCCGATAGCGCGCTCGGCTGGGTTCGGACTGAACCTTAAGGTCCTCGGCCATCGCGGCCTTCGCCTCTTGGGGCGTGACCCATCCAAGCTCGGCCATCTCTCCGATGATCCAGTTACGGCGGCGTATGGCGTTGGCCTTGTTACGGACCGGCTGATAGTTCTGTGGCCCCTTGGGCAAGGCCGCCAGATAGGCCGTCTCGGCCAAGGTCAGGTCAGACAAGGGCTTGCCGAAATAGTTATAGGCCGCAGCCCCCACGCCAAACGACCGATAGCCCAGCCAGATTTCGTTCAGATAGAGCTCTAAAATCTTGGGCTTACTGAGCACCTGCTCTAGGCGATTGGCGAGGATCGCCTCTTTGAATTTTCGGCCAAAGGTGACGTCGCTGTTGAGCAGCACATTCTTTGCCACCTGCTGGGTAATGGTCGATCCACCCTCTAGGCGACGGCCACGGCTGACGTTCAAGACGTTCTTCAAAACCGCGCGGCTCAGACCCTGATAGTCGATGCCGCCATGCTCATAAAAGTTCCGATCTTCCGCAGCCATAAAGGCCTTCACGACCCGGGGCGGAATTTGGTCATAGGGAACAAAGATCCGGCGCTCTCGCGAGAACTCACCGATCAGGGTGCCGTCCCAAGCATAGACCCGCGTCGCGGTCGGGGGACGGTAGTTCACAAGGTCGGCAGCATCGGGCATGTCGTGAAACAGCCAGGCTGAATAGACCGCCAAACAGATGCCCGCCGCAGCGATAAGGCTGAGGATGGTAACGCCTGCAATCGAAATCCAACGCTCAAACCGCTGCAAGACCCAGAACCTCCACGGGGCACCTCCACGGATGCCGAACCCGTACAGACGTCGATCTATCCCGTGTCGCGGTCAGACGTAAAGCGCAAGAGGTTGAAAATTTAACGCAAAGCCAAATTGCGACTTCGCTAGTGCCAATTATCGAGAGGCGACGCGCATCTCTTCGTCGAAATAGGCATCAATGGAGTCGCCAACCGAATCCATGAAATCCTGACGAGACTCGCGCTCGGCCAACAGGGCCTCATCGTCAACATTGGTTATGAAGCCCATCTCCAACAAGACGGCAGGGACGTCAGGTGCCAAAAGAACGACAAAGCCCGCATCCCGATGGCTACGCGCCAACAGCTGCACATGATCATCGATCCGAGCCAGCAAGAGCTGGGCGAAGGTTGCCGAGCGGTTTTTGGTCGCGCGCTGGGTCAGATCGAGCAGGATCTGCTTTACCGCCTTATCCTGTGCCGGAAGGTTCACATCGTAGAACCAGTTATTCTTTTCGAGCGCGTTGCGTGCGGCGCGGTCAGAACCCTTGTCCGACAAGGTATAGACGCTCGCGCCGCGGGTCTGGCTATTGGAGCCTGAATCGGAATGAAGCGAGATGAACAGGTCGGCATTGGAATGGCGCGCGATCTGTACGCGATTTTCCAACGGGACGAAGACGTCCGTGTCACGCGTCAAGATCACCTTGTAACGACCAGAACGGTCCAACCGATCTTTCAGCGCCAGAGCCGCTGCAAGGTTGATATCTTTCTCATTGTTCTCGGAGCCCTTGGCCCCGGGATCGTGGCCGCCGTGGCCAGCATCAATGACGATAACCTTCTTCAGACGCAGAGGCGCAACAAAGGGGCGCGCCGTCGACGTGGCCTTTTGGACGACCACGGGCTCAGCCACCACAGCGGGCGCAGGGGCCGTCAAGGCCGGTGAAGGCGTTTTAACCGAAGCCGGCATCAAGACCGCTGGTTTGGCCGTCGATACAGGCGCAACCGCAGAGCCCGAAGCGCTAGATACGATATCAACGACATAACGATAGGCGGTTGAGCCTTCGCTCGGGGGCAGCAAGAAGCGGCGCTTAACACTGGCGGGACCGGAGAGGTCGAGCCGAAGGCGAGCGGCTCCGCCAGCCTGGTCCACCATCCAAGCCTTAACCAGACCTTGGCCCGGCCCTTCCAAATCGCCAGCCACCTGAAGGTCGGCAAGGGTCAATATGATCCGCTGATCTGCATCAGGGCTGGCTTCCACGCGCCCAACGGTCGCCTTGTCCAATTCAATCACGATCCGCGTTTCGGCCTGATTGCCGCCGAAACGAACCTTGGTCACACCAGAACCGGCTGCTGCCGCCCCATGGGACAATGCAGCCACCATAAGGCAAAGGCCTGCTGCACCGGCGAGCGTCCAACGCCCGCCCGGAACATGTGCCAGTTTTACCAATTGATTGATCATCCGGGACCCTAGGTAGCCCCAACTACAGTTAAGGGCCGCTAACGAAGGCAAACCTTATCACCCCAAGACCGTAGACAAATGGTTAAGCACTGGGTCAGCCCGCAGAACGCTTTCTTTTTTCTGGAAATGCTGCAAAATGGTCATCACGTTTCGGTCGCCCTGCCTTGCATGGCGCGATCGGCGTGTCCCGAGTTAACGCTCAGCCCCTATCGGCGGCACTGACTCATTCTCCTATCCGCGCCCAACGGCGCGTCAAGGAACCAAAAACCTCATGGGCAGCGTCGCAAACGCCCCTTACTGGCCCGAGCCCCTCTCATCCGCCCTTCGGGGTGGCGGGGCTCCCTGTGTCGCCTCTTCTGGCGACAAGGCTCGTGGTGCGCGCGCCCCCCTTCAAATCCGGCCCCTAGACCCAAGGTCCTGCGCGCGCCGTGGAGATTATTTTAATGTCGAAGAAAATGTTGATCGACGCCGCCCACGCCGAAGAGACGCGGGTGGTGGTTGTAGATGGTTCACGAATTGAAGAATTTGATTTCGAAAGCCGGTCTAAAAAGCAGCTCCGCGGAAATATCTATCTAGCCAAGGTTACGCGGGTTGAGCCCAGCCTGCAGGCGGCCTTCGTGGAATATGGCGGCAATCGCCATGGCTTCTTGGCCTTCAACGAAATCCATCCGGACTATTATCAGATCCCGATGGCCGATCGTGAAGCGCTGATGCGTGACATGATGGAGGATGATGACGAGCCTCATCACACCCCGGCCCATAGCGACCTCGAAGATGGTGACCTCGACAGTGACCATGCCGACCATGACGAAGGCGATGTCATGGAAGAGGAGGTTGCGCGTCGTCGCCGCCGCCTGATGCGCAAATACAAGATCCAAGAGGTGATCAAGCGTCGGCAGATCATGCTGATCCAGGTCGTCAAGGAAGAGCGCGGCAACAAGGGCGCGGCCCTTACTACCTATCTGTCGCTCGCCGGTCGTTACGGCGTCTTGATGCCCAATACCGCTCGGGGCGGCGGCATTAGCCGTAAGATCACCACGGTCACCGACCGTAAGCGCCTGAAGTCTGTGGTTCAGAGCTTGGACGTGCCGCAGGGCATGGGCCTGATCGTTCGTACCGCCGGGGCCAAGCGCACCAAGGCTGAGATCAAGCGCGACTATGAATATCTGCTGCGTCTGTGGGAAAACATCCGCGACGTGACGCTGCACTCGATTGCGCCCGCCCTGATCTACGAAGAAGAAGATCTGGTCAAACGCGCCATTCGCGACATGTACGACAAGGAGCTTGAGGGCATCTGGGTCGAGGGCGAAGCGGGCTACCGCGAGGCCAAAGAGTTCATGCGGATGCTGATGCCGTCGCAGGCCAAGAAGGTCATGCCGTACCGCGAAGCCACGCCTCTGTTCGTCAAGCACAAGGTCGAGGATCAACTGGCGGCGATCTACACGCCCGTCGTTCCGCTCAAGTCTGGCGGCTATCTGGTCATCAACCAGACCGAAGCCCTAGTGGCGGTGGACGTCAACTCCGGCAAGTCGACGCGCGAGCGCAACATCGAGGCCACGGCCTTGAAGACCAATATGGAAGCGGCCGAGGAGGCTGCCCGCCAACTGCGTCTGCGCGATCTGGCCGGTCTGGTGGTCATCGACTTCATCGACATGGACGAGTCCAAGAATAATCGGGCCGTCGAAAAGAAGCTGAAAGATTGCCTCAAGGACGACCGCGCCCGCATCCAGATGGGCAAGATCTCGTCCTTCGGACTGATGGAAATTTCGCGCCAGCGTCGCCGCTCCGGCGTGCTGGAGGGCACAACTCACATCTGCGAACATTGCGCAGGTGTTGGCCGTGTTCGCTCGGTCGAGTCCAGCGCCCTTGCCGCCCTGCGCAGCATCGAGATGGAAGCGGTCCGCGACGGCGCGGGCTCCATCACCTTGAAGGTGCCGCAGGCTGTCGGCCTCTACATCCTCAATGAAAAGCGCGTCTATCTAGAGCGCGTGCGTCTGGCCCAAGGCCTGTTCGTCACCATCCAGATTGATGACACCCTGTCTCACGCTGAACATGACATTGAGCGCACCGAGACCCGGGAGTTTGAACCTCGTCCAGAGGACCTTGCCCTGCTCGGCGGCCCCCTCGCCCTACCCTTCGACGACAGCGCCGATGATCACATCGTCGATGATGACGACGAAGAGGATGAAGAGATCATCGCGTCCGACGACGAGGATGACGAGGACGAAGCCTCCGAAGCCCCAGCCCGTTCAGCATCGCGCGGTTCTTCCGAGCGCACTGAAGAGCCCGGAGACGACAGCGAAGCTGGTCGTCGTCGTCGTCGCCGCCGCCGCCGTGGACGCCGTGGTGATGAGCCATCTGATCGCGCAGCATCTGCCGAAACCGATGGTGAAGGCGACAACGCCGAAGGTGAAGATGACGACGGCGCTGAAGGCACCGAAGCCCGCGAAGGGGAAAGCAGCGAAGCTGAAGCTGCCCGCCGCCGCCGCCGCCGTGGACGCCGCGGTGGTCGCCGGATGCGCGAAGATATCCGCACCGACGAGCCCTATGGCTGGACCCGTCCGCGCGCTCCGGATGGCGATCCCTATATCTGGTTTGACCCCCTGCAGCCGCGTCAACGCCCGGTGCAAGCCGTTGAGGCTACGACGCCGACTGTGGCTGATGCCACACCTGCCCAGGCTCCGACTCAGGCTCAGGCCAAGGCTCAGGGTGAGGCCCCAACCTCGAACGACGAGGTCGTGGCCAGCCCAGAGACCGTAAAGCCTGCCAAGCCTGCGCGTCGTCGCCGTCCAACCAAGGCAGAGCTTTTGGCGCAAGCCCAAGCTGAAACCCAGGCGGCCGAAGCCACTGCGGCGGCACCCGAAGCGGCCGTGGAAGCTGAAGCCCCCGCGCCTGCCCAGGCCGAACCAACGGTCGAGGCGGACATCTGGGTCGAACTTCCAGCCGTCGATGAGGTCAAGGCCAAGCCGGCTCGCGCCCGTCGCACGCGGTCAAAGGCTCAGCCCGAAGCAGAGGCGCAAGCCGAAGCGGTGGTCGAAGCTCCGGTTGAAGCCGCCCCTGTGGCTGCTGAACCTGTTCCAGCACCCGCTGAACCTGTGTCTGTTGCGGTCGCAGAGCCAGCTCCTGAGCCAACGCCCGATCCAGCGGCCATTGTTGCGCCTCCCGCTCAGCCTAAGAAGGGCTGGTGGCGGCGCTGATAAGGCGCTAACCTCCCTATAGGGGCATTACCCCCCGCGTCCTCACCGGCGCGGGGGTTCAATTTTGGAGCGGTAAGTTTGGCCCCTCAGATGTCGTCCATTCCAGCTTTGAGCTTGCGAAACACCGGTTCTTCCCGGTCACTGACGCATCAAGTGAAAACCCTTATCGGGGTCAGCGCCCTCTCGCTTTCCCTGATTATTGGCCCCAATGTGGCTAGGGCTCAAAACGCGACCTCCCTCATTCGCGATACCGAAATCGAAGAGATTCTGCGCACCGACGCGGACCCTGGGTTCATCGCAGCGGGGCTCGATCCGAAAGATGTCAAACTTCATCTTGTTGGCGACAAACAGATCAACGCCTTCGTCTCTGGCGGCCAACAGATGTTTATCAATACCGGGCTGATCATCCAGACCCGCACCCCTAATGAATTGATTGGGGTTATGGCCCACGAAACCGGCCACATCTCTGGCGGACACCTGGCGCGGACGGGTGATATGAGCAAGGCGGCCACCGGTACC
>CALFYB010000040.1 GCA_937952995.1 uncultured Caulobacteraceae bacterium | reverse complement strand
CCCCTTGGGATAGCCCTTGCCGTCCATCCGTTCATGGTGACCACCGGCAAACTCCGGCACATTACGCAGATGCTTGGGCCAAGGCAGGGCCTCCAGCATCTTAATGGTCGCGACGATGTGATAGTTGATGATGTCGCGTTCTTCACCCGTCAGGGTGCCTGCAATAATGGTCAGGTTTTGCAGCTCATTCTCGGTCAGGAACGGCTGAGCCTCTTGTCCATGTGGCTGCCACTGACGCGCACCGATAAGTTTGACACGCTCAATATCGTCAGGGCTCATGCGCTCCCCACCGATATTGGATTTTTGCAGGAACAGCTGGTCAGAATCCAATTCCGCGAGTGACTGCGCCAATTGCTCCGCGCTGATCTGGCCTTTCAGATGGGCAATTTCGAGATCGCGGCGTAGCACCTCGAAACGCACATCGACGACCTTGATGCGGTCGACGATAGTTTCAAGCTTGGTGCCTTTGTCGACGACGTGAACCGGCGTGACGACCTTGCCGCAGTCGTGCAACAGGCTGGCAATCCGCAGTTCATAAAGCTCTTCCTTTGTAGGATTGAATGCGGTGAATGGCCCAAACTGGGCGGCAGCAGCCGAATCCGCGAGCATTAAGGCTAATTCAGGAACCCGATTACAGTGGCCGCCGGTATAGGGTGACTTCTCGTCGATTGCCGTATTGATGAGGCTGATTAGGGACTCGAACAGCTCTTCGAGTTGCCCAATGAGCTGGTGGTTCGAAATGGCAACTGCGGCCTGTGATGCGAGGGCCTCACATAGCTCCTGGATCTCGACAGGGAAGGGGACGCTCTGACCGGTTTCAACATCTTGGGCATTGATCAGCTGGAGTACAGCCACGGTCTCCGAGCGATGGTTGATTAGGGGAATGCACAGCAAAGAAAGGGTGCGATAGTTCTGGGCCGCATCGAACCGTCGGGGACCAGAGAAGTCGAAATCATCGTCCTCGTAGACATCGGCGATATTGACGCTCTTCTGCTCGCGCGCGCACCAGGCGGTCACGGCACCCTCGTTACTCATGGCGATCGGTGGGAAATTGACGGGCGTGCCCGAAGTTCCGCCCATCGCGAAGTTTAGAGAGCTTGTAAATAACATCTTGTAATTGAGTTGAGCCTGGTCATCGACGAGGTAAAGCGTGCCTCCGTCTGCATTCGAGAGGTCTTTTGCTGCGAGGAGTATAGTTTCCAGCAATGAGTCTAGGTCGCGGTTTGATGAAAGGGCGGTGCCGATTTCAACCAGAGACCTGTAAGGATCCGACGACTTCGAATGAATGCTCATGGCTCACCTGCATATTCATGATTACCAAAAGTGCTAAATTAAAAGCTGGGGTTACGAAAGCTAATTCGATGGATGCTATGGGGGGATGATGGCGGACTAATCGGATAGGTGTCCCAAATTGATGAGGCGTCCTAAACCCTAGTCTTCACCGTCAATGTCCCGGGTCAGGTGGTCTTGGACACGGCCTATGAATTCATCACCCCATGATGGGGTCCAAGGACGCATGCGATCCGTCCCACTGAGCTGATGGATTACCGACAACTGTGCTTCGATTAGGCTGTGCATCCCCAAGGCACGAATGGCATCACTGAGAAGTGGTACAAATTTCAAAAAGCCAGCTCGCCCTTGTAGGGTTGCCAAGGTCTTGGCCTGCGGGATGCCCGCACGCACCTGCTCGTCGGCGAGACTAGCCCCGAGGGAAAAGCCGCGCGAGGGAAGCAGGCTGGCGAACACATCGGCGTCCACGGCTAATGCCATTTGGCTAGACAGAGCGCTGCGTCGCTGTCGCTGGGCCAATCCGGGATAGCCGCTCGGATCGGTCATCAGGATAAGGGTTCTAATTCGCGTTAAGGTCTGGCGACCCAAGGCCAAGGGTTTCAGCAGGGCGTGGACCATCTTCCAAGACTGGATCTCCAATTCGCGCAGTGAGCGGTTTGGCAAACCGTCATGGCCAAGATCGTGGCCAACCATGGCAAGGGCCGTGACCTGCACATCCGCCTGCGAGAGGTGCTTGTCTGAGGCCTCAACGAGCAGTTTTAGAGCAACAAGCACATCCCTGATGTGCTCGCGGTTATGATAGGCCAGTTCTAGCCCTCGCTCAGCCCTTTGATGGCCATCAGCCTCCACCTGTTCGGCAAGGGACTTGATGCCGGTTTCAAGCGGCGTTCTGTGTGCCTGACCTGATGCTCCGATAAGCGTAGAGGCCTGATCTGTCACGGTTCGGCCAATTTTCAAGCTCGACCAGCCATGGTCGAGACTGATCAGCGCCAGCGCCCTTTGACGATCAGATGTTGATGGCATCAGTTGGGGGCCTCAGGGCGAGAGTCGGATGGTCGACCTTGATTATGACGAGACAGTCTTCCGTTCATTTGAATAAATGTTTAATCAATTATAGTCTAACTCGATCATTCGCGATCTATTGATCGCGCTGAAATCGTCTTTATTTTGTATCTGTTAATGGTTGTGTTTTTGGTGGGTGATCAGACTGATGGATGCCAAGTACACCAGTGACGCCAGCCTCAATGTGCACGGTGCCGATTGGTGCCAGTGGATCGTCGAAAATCTTGAGCGCGCTTGTGATCCACTCGGTATGTACGATCGGATGGTCGAGAAGGTTTGGAGTAGAGACCAGGCGATTGCCGCCCTTGATGTTGGCTTGGTTTTATCGGGCCGTAACGCGGACTGGAAACCGAGCGCGCCTGTTTTACCTGCAACCGATCTGGTGCGGATTGCTGATCGCGACATTTCCATTCTTGCCCGCTCAGAGGCCCCTCGTGCGGCGCTGTTTGATGGCTTGCTGTCGCCCGATGAATGCCAGGAACTGATTAGGTTTGCCTTTGATCGCGGCTTAAACCAGTCGGGTGTCGTTGATGATGAAACCGGAGATACGATCGAGCATCAGGCGCGGACCAGCACGAGCGTCTCATTAAAGCGTGCTGAAACTCCCTTGATCGCATCTTTGGAGGACCGATTGAGCCAATTGACGGGTTGGCCGGTCGAGCGCGCTGAAGGGCTTCAGGTTCTTCGCTATCAGCACGGCCAACAATATAAGCCCCATTTTGACGCCTTCCGTCCTGACCTGGTGGGTGGCAGGCGACATATGGAGCGCGGTGGGCAGAGGGTCGCGACGACCGTAATTTACTTAGCAACGCCGACGGGCGGCGGTGAGACGGCTTTTCCAGCGAGTAACTTGAAGTTTAAACCGCGCACAGGCGGAGCCGTGTTTTTCCATGATCTCGACCCACTCGGCAGAATAGAGCCAACGTCGTTACATGCGGGTAACCCCGTGACGGAGGGCGAGAAGATCGTTGCAACCTACTGGCAACGTGAGGGTGTATTTTGTTGATTTGAACTAATCATCGATGGTTCCGAGCGTTTTTTTCGGCTCTATTATGGGTAGAAATTACTTTAGATCGGAATTTATGTCCTTCTATTCTAGGGTGTTTAGCCCTCTGTTGCCTTTTGATTAAAGGGCAGGGTCAACTTCACAGGTCTTTAATTTACTTTTTTTATAACTATCGATATTGATTTATCGCATTGTTTGCGACCATCGCGTTTGTCTCGGGGGCGCGTAGATTTGTGGGGTTGGGTGCACATTCGGCGTCATACTATTGCGGCCTTAGCGCTGCTGGCGGGTTTCTTCGCGCCCGTCGCTTTGACGTGGGCTGCGCCTAAAGAGGCCGCCGCGGAGCAGCCTTGGAAGCGCTGGATTCCGGATCGCTGGAATGGTGCCAATGCGGAATCGGAAAAGGTTCTTCCGCCCGAACGCTGGTGGACCGAGTTCAATAATGCTGAACTTGAAGAGTTGGTTCAGATTGCGCTGAGCAACAACTTTAATCTGCAAACCGCGGTTGCTCGTATTGCGCAGGCCGAAGCCAGATCTCGTTCTACCCATGCCGGCCAATTGCCCACCGTAGACGCCGTTGTTCGCTCAGAGTTGCGTGCACCGGAATTTGGTATCGGCACGGCCCCAACCCGCGCTGACTACGCAACCCGCGAAATATATCAGGCCGGTCTGAGGGTTGGCTATGAGGTCGATCTGTGGGGGCGCGGTGCCTATGAAACCCAATCGGCCTTGGCGCGCGTCAAGGCGAGCTATTATGCCCGCGAAGCCTTGGCTGAGTCCTTGGTCGGCGACGTCACGATCAGCTATTTCACCGTCCTGTCCCTGCGCGAGCGTGTGAAGTTTGCGAGCGATAATGTCGCTGTCGCTGAAGCCATCGAAGCCGCCCTCAAAAAGCGCATGACGAGCGGCGACGTTTCGGTTTTCGAATATGAGCAACAGGGCCTCGTGACCGCTGATGCCTTGGCTCGGCTCTATGATCTGCGGCGCAACCTCGCATCCGCCGAAGGTAATTTGGCCTTTTTGCTGGGCCGCCCAGTGAATTTGCTGGAAATTCGCGGCACCAGCCTTCGCGAAATCACCGTGCCGACGATCCATCCCGGTTTACCGTCAGATCTACTGTGTCGGCGCCCTGATCTACGCGAGGCCGAAGCGGAGCTTGCGGCGGCCCACGCCGATGTCGGCGTGGCGCGAAAGAGCCTCATGCCCACCATCAACTTGACGGGTGAGGGCGGTTACGGGGTTTCAAATCTTTACACCGCGCTCGCGCCTCAGGCCCTGTTTACCGACCTTGTCGGACAGTTTGCTCAGGCGATCTTTGATGGTGGCAAACGCAAAGAAGATATCGCTGACCGTCAAGGACGAGAGCGGGAATTGATCGAAGCCTATCAGTCGACAGTTCTCGGCGCGTTGAGGGATACAGAAGAGGCCCTCATGGGCGTTCGGATGACCGAGCAACGCCAGCAGGTCTTGAGCCAAGCCGCAGAGCGCGCTCAGCGCTTGGTAGAGCTTACCAACAAGGTCTTTAATCGTGGGGCTACGGACGCGGTTGGGCTTCTGGAAAGTCAGCGCACAGCCTATCGCACGGGCGACATTGCCGTTAGCGCGCGCTTGGACCGGCTTCGGGCGTCGGTCGATGTCTATAAGGCGCTTGGTGGCGGTCAGGTGATGGATGGGGCCTGCGGGGTCGCCGTTGCTGGGGCAGCGCCGTCGCAAAAAAAATCGAAACGGTGGTAGCCGGTGCGCCTCAAATTCCTTGACGAATTGCGTGCCGTGATTGCGCGGACTAAGCAGCTTCCACCCTTGGCGGAGGACCGGTTTCAACCGGCCATGCCCTTGGTTACGGCTGCGACGATTGCGCTGAACCTTCTGGCGCTGAACATCCCGGTCGTGATGTTGATCATCTTTGACCGGATATTGCCTAATCATGCGTTCGGAACGCTCACGCTGCTCGTCTTGGGAGCGGTCGTTGCCTTCACGCTCGAGGCCCTGCTTCGCACGGCGCGCACGCATATTATGGCTTGGTCAGCGGCGAAGTTTGAGCACATCACGTCTGAAGAGGTTGCCTCGCGCCTGCTGGCCATGCCGCTTAACAATTTTGAAGCCGCAGGTTCGGGGCGTCATCTCGAACGCTTCAAGAATGTCGGCCTCTTGAAACAGCACTATGCGGGACAGTCGTTCCAACAGTGGCTCGATCTGCCTTTCTCTCTGATTTATCTCGTGATTATCGCGCTGGTCGCTTGGCCCGTCGCGATCTTGCTCCTCGTCGGCTATGGGATTTTTGGCCATCTCTCTTTGAAATTTGCCGAGATGCAGCGCGATCCGCAGCATCAACGCTTGGAGAGCGATCAACGGCGCAGCAACTTCCTTATTGAGACCCTGAGCAATATTCACACCCTCAAATCGATGTCGATGGAGGCGCTGATGTTGCGCCGATATGATCGACTTCAGGAAACCAGTGCCCGCGCAATTGAGCGCATGGCCTATGTGGTCGACACGACATCGAACCATGCGGCGCTGTTTGGCCCGTTAATCTCCATGCTGGTCGCCGCTTTGGGTGCCGTGCTGGTGGTTACCGGCCGGATATCGAGCGGCGAACTGTCAGTCTGTATCTTCCTCAGCCTTCGGGCCCTGTCGCCTTTGCAGCGCATCGGGTCCTTGTGGGTCAGGAGTGAAAGCGACGCCAAACTCGCCGGAGAACTGGGGCAATTGCTGGAACAGCCGCCCTTGGCAATGGTAGAGCCGTCGGAACTGGCGACTGCTGATACCGATATCGTCATATCCCTACAGGATGTTGATTTCGGCTATCCCGGCAGCGACACGCCACTTTTTGATGGTCTCAACCTGACGATAAAGCGCGGTGAAACCGTCTTTGTGAGGGGTGAGAACGGCTGCGGACGAACAACCCTTTTGGGCATGATCGCTGGCTTCATCGAGCCAGACAAAGGGCGGGTCGAGATCAACGGCACCGACCTGGCGGCTATTGATAAGGAACAGTTGAGCCGGATCGTTGGCTATCTGCCTCAGCGGGTGGTGATGTTTAACGGGACATTGTTGCAAAACGTGACCATGTTCCGCGAGGATTTGACCGACCAGGCTCAGGCTGTTGCTCGCGATCTGGGTCTTGAAGACTTTATTCTAGCCCTCCCGCAGGGTTGGGAAACCCGTGTCGGGGATGCGGCGTCTGAATCGTTCCCACCGGGTCTTCGTCAGCGCGTTGGGATCATTCGCGCGCTCGCCAGTCGGCCTCAAATCATTCTTTTTGATGATGCGACCGCGGCCGTTGATGCCGAGGGTGAGACCCTGATCCTTCAGTATCTGGAGAAACTGAAGGGTGAGGTCACCTTGATTTTGGTGACCCAGAGACCGTCTCTACAACGACTTGCCGATCGCGCTGTCGACCTCAGGCTCAGCAAGGCCCATCCGATTGAAGGGGCCTTCATCCAAGGTTTTGTGGCCAGTCAGAATGCTCTGACCACTGCAGATGTCATGGCCGAGCGCCTCAGCCATCTGTCCGTTGAGACGGACGGGCTCATAGATGACGGCTATTGGAAGCGTCTGGATGATGCGGTCAATTCGGCTTTCAAGCGCGAAAATGACCTCTCTCGCGTGGTTGCGCCTTTGCTAAAGGTCTTAGGCTGGCGGGGTCCGATCCGCGATGTGATCGAGTCCTTGCCCTACTTCGCTCAGGAATTGGACATTACCGGCCTGGTCAACGGGATCGGTAAGCTCGGTTTCCGCGTTAGCGAGGTTTCTGGCGAGATCAGTGAGATCGATGAACGCGCCTATCCATGTCTCGTCCTGCCCGATGATGGCCAGGCCATGGTTCTGTTGGACCTTGGGGCAGGGGGCTATGTTGGGCAGTACGCCCTAAACGGCGAACGCGTGCAATTGACCCACATCGGTTACGGCAAGAGCCTGTTTTTCACTCGCGTCGAGGAAGAGCTGGAAACCCACCAGAATTGGACATCAGAGACCCTGTTTCGGTTGCGGCCGCTGCTGATCCAAGCGGCGGCTGTCTCGGCGCTGCTCGCCCTGCTGATGCTCACCAGCTCGCTGTTCACGATGGTGGTCTACAATACGGTGATGCCCTCTAGGGCTTTGGATACCTTGCTCTATCTCATGGTCGGCGTGGTGATTGCGCTGGTCTTTGCCTATTTCACCATTCAGCAAAGGGCTCAGCTCTTTGCCTTCATCGCAGGTCGCATCGAATATATTTTCGGAACGGCGGCGATGGAAAAGTTAATGCAGCTGTCTCCGAGCTATACTGAACGCTCTGCCGTCGGTGCTCAGATCGCCCGATTGGGCAGCTTCGAGGCCATCCGTGACCTCTTTACCAGCTCGATAGCCGCCTCAATTCTTGAGCTGCCAGCGACCATAATCGTTGCGGGTATCCTCATCGCGATCAACCCCGTGGCTTTCCCCGTGATCGGTAGCGTGGTGGTCATCTATCTCGTTCTCTATCTCTTCCTTGAACCCTTGGTTCGTGAGCGGGTTTCGGCTCTGGGCCGGCTCACCACCCGTCGCAATGAGTTCTTGGTCGAGATGGTCACCAAGATGCGCGGGATCCGCGAGAGCCGCATTGAGCAGGTTTGGCTCGAGCGGTATCGCCAGCTGTCTGCTGACAGCGTGCTTGCAGGCTATCGCGTGGAGCAGTTCACGTCGGTTCTGTCTGGTGCGGCCTATTTGATTATGATGGTCGCTGGGCTCTGTCTTGTCGCCTTCAGTGTGCCCCTGGCTCTCGAAGGCAAGATCGGTAGCGGTGTCCTGATCGCGTCGCTTATCTTGATCTGGCGGGTGCTCGGCCCCCTTCAATCGCTCTTAAACAACCTGTCCCGTATCGAGCGCGTGCGCAGCGCTGCGACCCAGTTTGATGCGCTTATAAACCTGAAGGGCGAGAGGCTCGATCAAGGCCTTCGCGTTAATAGTCGCAAGGTTGAGGGGCAGATCGAGTTCTCGCGGGTCTCGTTCCGTTATAGCATGGTCGCTGACCCAGCCCTGATCGGCATAAGCCTGACGGTACCGGCGGGCGGTATGGTCGCCATTACCGGGCAGAACGGCAGCGGCAAGTCGACCCTGCTGAAACTCTTGCTTGGGATGTATATCCCGCAGGCCGGAACCATTCGGCTTGATGGTGTCGATATTCGCCAGATGGACCCGGTCATGCTGCGGCGCTTGATGGGCTATGTCCCGCAAGAAATGCAATTCTTCAGGGCGACCCTGGCTCAGAACCTGCGCTTTGCTCAACCCGATGCAACCGATGCCGAGGTGATTGAAGCCCTGAAGATCGCGGGGGCCTATGAGCAGATCATGCAATTGCCGCGCGGTCTCGACTTCCGGATCGGGGACAATGCCTCAGATCAGTTGCCAGCCAGCCTTCGTTACAAACTGACCTTGGCGCGGGCCTATCTGACACGAGCCCAAATCCTTCTGTTCGATGAGCCGGGTACGGGCCTCGATCAAGAAAGCGACGCCTGCTTTATGGCCGCGCTTCAAGCCCTGAGGGGTAAACGGACCGTGATTTTCATCAGTCATAGGCCCAGTCACATCAAACTGGCGGACTCTGTCCTTCTCTTCCGAGGCGGCTACTTGCAAGGCACGGCCACCCCAGATGAACTCTTTCGTAGGCAAGCTTGATCATGCGTTACCTTGAAAAGATCCGCGCATTCTTCTCGTTCAAGTCTCCGGACTCGGGCGCATCGCTGTCGCGGCAAGACAACTATCTCGCACGGGACATCCTTCTTAAAGAGGCTGAGAGCCCCAGCTATCTGCGCAATACCGTGCGCACGGTTGTCGCCTTTTTGGTCGTTTTCGTTGTCTGGGCGCTGTTTTCTAAGGTCGATATTGTCACCAATGCGTCGGGCCAGATCTTGCCGGGGGCGTCGGTTCAAATCATTCAGCACCTTGATGGTGGCCGGATCGCTGCCATCAAGGTTGAAGACGGCCAAGCGGTAAAACGTGGCTCTGTTTTGGTTGCGCTGAATGACGAAGAGGTGCGTGCCGATCTGGAAACATCACGGGCGCGCTACTGGGCGCTCTATGCGCGCGTGGAGCGTTTGCGCGCCTTTGTCGAAGGCCGTGCGCCACGGTTTGGTGCCATTCCCAAGAAATTCCGTCGCTTCGCTCGCGATGAACAAACCATTCTATCCGTTGCCCGTTCGGCAAAGTCAGATCAGGCCGGTTTGGTTCAGGCGCAGTTGCAGCAGGTCAGCGGCGAGCTACAGGCCGTTGAAGAGCTCGTCGCCATTCGTAGTGACCTCGCCAAGGACCGCTTAGTCAGCCGGACCTCGGTCTTAGAAAACCAGCGTAGCTTGGAACAGTTGCGCGGCCAGCAATCGTCGTTGAAGCAGCAATTAGCCCTCAACGCTTCCGAGCGCACGAGTTTTGCCGCCGATGAGATGGGTAAGGCTGAGGCCGAACTGTCGCAACTCGATGAGCAGGTTAAAAAACTCGAAGATCGGTTCGCGCGCACCCAGCTTGTGGCCCCTATGGACGGCATTGTTCAGGGGTTGGTTTACAAGACGGTCGGCGGGGTCATCGCTCCGGGTGCTGAAGTGTTGAAAATCGTCCCTCAAGGCGGCCGTTTAGAAGCTGAAATGCAAATATCGGCGTCTGAGGTTGGCTACGTCAGGATTGGCCAGCCCGTCCGACTAAAGGTGGCGACCTATGATTTCCTGCGATACGGAACACTGAACGGCAAGGTTTCGATGGTCTCCGCGACCAGCACAACGAACGCTGCGGGTCAGACATCCTATCAGGTCAAGGTGCTTCTGCACCAAATGCAGCTTGGCAATAAGCCAGGGGTGCGGCCCCTTCAGTCGGGCATGGTGGTTAACGCAGACATCATCACCGACCGCCAAAGCGTGATGCGCTACCTTCTTCGCCCAGTCTTCGCCGCCTTCGCCAAAAGCTTTAGTGAACGCTGAGGCGGTCGGAGACGTCGCGACATGCCCACCAAAGCCATTGATGGGATAAGGTCGGCAGACGGCTCTCTGGTGCAGTTGTCACAGCGTCAGCTCGAGATCTTGGAGCTGCTTGCGTCTGGGCTAAGCAACAAAGACATTGGCATACAGCTCGATCTCACGACCGGCACGGTCAAGCAGCATCTGAATGCCATTTTCACCAAACTTGGAGTGTCAAACCGAACCTGGGCGGCGTCAATTTGGCAGGAGCACGACCGCAGTTCGACCGATCCGAACGTACAGGCGAGCGGTCAAGCGCAGTTAGAAGCGCAAAATCTGACATCGACCGCTCGCAAACCCTTGGCCGTCGCCGCCGTTGGCTTGGTGGCAGAGCAGGGCGTATCGGCAGACAGCTTGATCGGTGACTATTCTTACTTCTTGGCGATGGCAGAGACCGCAGCCCAGACATGGGGAGGCAGCTTGCAGTGGAGCTCTGCAGGTATAGCCCTCTGTACCTTTGGCGTCGCGTCGGCTTGGCTCGATGTCTATGAGCGCGGTGAGAGTTTTATTACCGACCTGATGGCCAGCCTATCTCGCCAACGTTCAGTTTCTGTGAGGGGCGTGCTTGGGCGGGGACTGGAACAGCAGTTTACCGCGGGCACGCGGCTTGTGGCCTCATCTCTCGCGCGGGAGACCCTGAAGACGTGGTTTGACGGTTCCGATGCGGGGCTTGTGACCTTTGATAAAGAGAACGAGCACAGCGACAGTCCAGACCTTCAGGACCTGCTGTTAACGGCCCCCTTTATGGGGCAGGCGAAAATGTCGCTGAATGGCGGGCGGGGCCTATGGCTATCGGTTGAGGCCTGGCCGCCGCGCTATGGAAAGGCCTTGCTCGATGCGCTGGCTTTAGGGCCGCCATTGCTCCCATGCCGAACCTTGAAGTTGCGGCTCCCGGTGACCCTGACGGAAGATTCTGTGCTGATTCTCGGTCGGCAGATCGCCAGCCAAGTTGAGCCGTCTCTTTTAGACGAAGGGGAGGGGCTCTGCCTGAATGGTTGGATAAGGCTTTTAGCGAAAAAGGGCCCCATTCAGGTCCTGTTCTATGGGCAGCCGACACTCGCTGGGCTGAGGGGACTGATCGATCCGGACCTGATGGTCGAGTTTGATCGGCTTTCTCTATTGATTGTATTTATGTCCCTGCCTTCGCCCGGCGCGCCGCGTCTCGCTGTCCGAGTGCTCAGTTCCCGGGGGGAGAGACCCCTAGTCGGACGCGTTCACGCTATGAACCTGGCTGATGACGGCAGTATCTCTAGTCCAGCTATAGCAGCCATTACGGCTATGGTAGATCAGGTTGATGCCACAGATCGATTGATATTGGATTATATTAATTCTCGCAGCGTTCAGGGTGCCGAAAATGTTGCTGCGGATCTTAATCTGCCAATTATCGAGATTGAAAAAAGAATAGAGGCCCTGTTAGCGACCGGACTAATATTATGGCAGGGCAATTCCATTCAGATCAGGGACCAACAAACAATAACGGCAATCGCGAGCGCTCATGGTTTATTTTAACTAGTTATAACTAACGTTATATAGGGTTGTTGGACGAAAAAAACTATAACGGGTGACTGGGACGAATCCGTCTGGCGTGGCGTTAACTTGAGGTGAGGGAGGTAGAAATGGCTGATGTTCCTGTCTCTGGCTCCGAGTCCGACGGTGCCCATGCCCAGACCTTGGATGACCTGACCTCGCTGCAAAATGCCAGCCCGACCCTTGATACCGAAGCGGTTGGCGATGTTCAGGTTGATGGTTCCAGCTCCGATACGCCGGATAATCCGAGCCAATTGGACAGTAATAGGAGCGGCCTAGCCGCCGATGGGGGGCTGCAAGAAGGCGCTAACCTCCAAAATATGTCCGTGCTCAGCGAAACATCGAACGGTTCAACCACACGCATGGGCCTAGGGGGCGCAGAGGTCGAAGGCGAGGGCGGCGCACGCGTGGGGCGGGCCGGTGACGGTGCTGCTGGTGATGCGCAAGATGGTGG
>CALFYB010000039.1 GCA_937952995.1 uncultured Caulobacteraceae bacterium | reverse complement strand
CCGGGTTCGGGACTGGATACCGGATGATGATCGGCAGTGACGCATCACGAATGGCGGTCGGAACGCTTATCGGTCCTGACGGGCCAATGGCGCTGACGACCGGTACCATCGAACCTTTGGGTAAGACCAAGGTGGAGGGGCAGCCCCTTTTCACAAACCGCGCTGGCCGGTTTGTCGCCGAGAGGCTGTCTCCCGGACGCTATCGCATTGTCGTTAGCGGCACAGAGGTCGGACAGTTTGTGATTTCAGACAAGAGCGAAGGAGTCGTCGATGTGGGCGTCATTACGTTCAAACCACACTGATCAGGTCCGTCCACGGCGGCATCAGCCGCTGGTCGGGGTCGCTTGGGCCTTTGGAACCCTGTGGTGCCTCTCTGCCTTTGGTCATGCCCAGGCCCAATCCAAGACCTGCACACCAGCGCTCACAAACCCACCTGCCAGCGTGCAGATCGACTATGACCCATTTGTCGCAGGCACGGCTTCAGCCCAATTGACCTTCCGGTTGCTTAACCAGACCGACGCGCCTTGCAAAATCGATCTTGCCATCACCAATTCGTCCGACGAGCCAGTCTTGAACCTGCCCTTGACAGACATCGGCCCTGTTCTGACCATTCGTTCCAGTGCAACTCAGATCCAAGCCGCGCAAAAGACCGGTATTTACGAGGTAGTTCTTGAGGCAGGACAGGCCCAAGACATCAGCTTTGACCTGACCGTTTCGACGGACGCGGTCGTTCCCGCAGGGCGCTATGTCCATTCGCTTTTTCTGGCGTTAATGCAGCCGGGAGACAAGGTTGCGGCCACGACCACGCCATTTCAACTCGCATTGAACGCCCTTCCGCGCGCACAGATGAGTCTAGCGGGCGCGAGCGGCAGTTTTGGCACGGGCCCTGCGGTCAGCATTATCGATTTTGGCAAGGCCGAGACGGGCAAGATGCAGGGGCTGTTCATTCAAGCCCGAACAAATGCCCCATCACGACTGACCTTCCGATCCGCCAATCATGGTCGGATGGTGTTGGATGGAGACGAGGGTCGGTCCAACAGCCTCCCCTACCGCGTCCTCTTCGACAGTGCGCCACTTGACCTTGAAACGACGGCCATAAGATCCATCGCGCCGCCACAAAGCTATTCGGGAACATCCTATCCGCTTATTTTACAACTTGGGAATGTTTCCGGCAGCCGCGCGGGTCACTACACCGATGAGCTAACCATCGAAATCACCACGCTCTAACATCCTGCAACTGAATTCGGTCAATGCCTTTCAAACCAGGTCCTTCAAGATCGCCACTGAAAAGTCTTAGGGTGTAATGACGATGACGATCTCACCTCTCGCCAACGAAATAGGTTGGGGAAATGACAAATGGCGGGACGCTGGCCGCCTCGCATTAACCGCTTGGCTATCCGACGAACCCCGGCCAAGAATGATCATAGCGCCGGATATGAAGCTCATCTGGAGCAGTAGATCCGCGATATCTCTCGGGATGACTTCAGACCTATTCAGTATCCAAGGTGATAGGCTACTCCCCCTCAATAAACAGTTTTCGGACCTATTCACACAGCGCGCGGCCGATCCGGAGTCATGGAGGTTGGTCACAGGCGCTGATGGTCGACATAATATGATCTGGACTACAGATATTGTTACTCAGGCCGGAAATTTCACTGGGATTGTTCTTCTTTCGGGGGATCGTGGGTGTCCAAATGCACTCGCTAATGATTTTGGTCTGACGCGAACCGAAACAAAGGTTTCAGGGCTTTTTTTAAACGGCCATTCAACCAAAGAGGTTGCTGAATCCATGGGCGTCGCAGTAGACACTGTGAAAACCCATCTGAAGCATGTTTACGAAAAACTTTCAGTTCGAAACCGAGAGCAATTTTTTGCAAAGGCCAGTCTATTCTATCATTATTAGATGTAATCATATTTATTGCTGCAATACACCCCATTGATGACTATCCTATCAATAGAATTTTAGATGTGTTGAAAACCAACAAAACCACACCATAAACCGCACCGACAGTCGCAATGTCCCAACCATGGACTCTGACCATAAAGGCTGGCGTCTAGGTGAGGTAGGTGGTTTCAAGGTGCGAGACATCCACTGCCTCGTCCTGATCTAGGACTTTTGCCGCCCGTCGCGGCAGCGATCTGAGCAATATCGAACCTCGTCCCAGACCCGCTCCCATTTCTTGCGCCAGACAAAGGGACGCGCGCAGGTCGCACAAACTTTAGACGGCAACTCGCTCTTTTTGCGCATCTTTGCCATACAAGTCTTCTTCCTGTCTGAATGAACCGAAGCGGTCTCGGCATCGTAGACACTGAGCGCCAAAGAGATACGTCAGCGGCTCGGAATGGATCAGTGATGACAAGCCTGCGACTGGTATTTGGCGATCAACTCTCGAGGACATTGAGCGCGCTTGAGGGGATCGATCCGGCCAGAGACATCATCTTTATGGCTGAGGTTGCGCAGGAAACGACCTATGTCCCGCATCACAAGCAGAAGATTGTCCTTATCCTGTCCGCCATGCGCCATTTTGCCGAGGCGCTGAAGCAGGAGGGCTTCAAGGTCCATTACGTGGCCTTGGATGACCCGGCCAACAGGGGGTCTTTCACCGACGAACTCGCACGCGCCTTGGACCTCTATGAGGTGGACACCATCATCGCCACAGAACCTGGTGAATGGCGCGTCGCTGAGATGATGGCGGGCTGGGCAGCGCGGTTTGGACGACCAGTAGACATCCGAAATGATGACCGCTTCCTTTGCACGCGCCAGCGCTTTGCCCAGTGGGCCGAGGGACGAAAATCCTATCGGATGGAGTTCTTCTACCGCGAGATGCGCCGCGAGACCGGGCTGCTGATGCGCGGCGACCAGCCCGAAGGGGGAGAGTGGAATTACGACAAGGAAAACCGCAAGACCCTGCCCGCGCAACAGACCCTGCCCTCTCGGTTGCGGTTTGAGCCGGACGAGACGACCCACGAGGTGATGGCGCTGGTCGAGCGGCTCTATCCCGACCATTTCGGTGACTTGCGGCCTTTTGGATGGGCGGTGACGCGGACCGATGCCCTAGAGGCCCTCGATCATTTTATGACGGTCTGTCTGCCTGACTATGGCGACTATCAAGATGCCATGAAGACCGGCGAGCCCTTTATCTATCACTCGATCATCTCGCCCTATCTCAATTGCGGGCTTTTAACCCCACGCGAAGTCTGCGACCGGGCAGAACAGGCCTTTCAATCGGGCCATGCGCCGCTCAATGCTGTGGAAGGCTTCATTCGCCAGATCCTCGGCTGGCGCGAATATGTCCGTGGGATCTATTGGCACCATATGCCCGCCTATGAGGCTTCCAATGCCTTAGAGGCACACCGGCCCCTGCCCGATTTCTTCTGGACCGGCGACACCCAGATGAACTGCATGGCTCAGGTGATCGGCGACACCCGACAACATGCCTATGCCCATCATATTCAAAGGCTTATGGTCACCGGAAACTTCGCGCTGCTGGCAGGCCTTGAGCCGCGCGCCGTCGAAGAATGGTACTTGGCCGTCTATATAGACGCGTTTGAGTGGGTCGAGTTGCCCAACACCCACGGCATGGTTCTGTTCGCCGATGGCGGAATGCTCGCCTCTAAGCCCTATGCGGCGTCGGGGGCCTATATCAACCGCATGTCCGATTACTGCACCGGCTGTGCCTATGATGTGAAGGAAAAGAGCGGCTCCTCCGCCTGCCCCTTTAACCTGCTCTATTGGCATTTTTTGATTGAGAACCAGCAACGGCTATCGACCAATCCGCGAGTGGCCATGCCCTATCGAACCCTCGCCAAGATGAGCGATGATCGCAGAGCCCAGATCACCCGCGAGGCCAATGGGTTCTTAGAGACCGGGATCGGCCTTCAACGCCCAAGGCAGATGGCGCTGGACCTCTAGTCGTCACCAGGGGCTAGGGGCACGAACACTCTGGCTCACCACCCGTTAACCACCCCTTGCCGATCAGCCATTGTGACGTTATATACCGTCTAAATCTTTGTGTTCTAGAAGGCCCTCTGAATGTCCCTCTCCCAATATGCGACGGATGGCCTGTTTGTTCCGGTTCAGATTGCGTCGGTTTTACAGACCACCTGTGATGAGGTCGCGCGGACGGCTGGGCTCGGCCTAGATGCCGTCCAACGCAAGGCGCGCATTGGCTCGAGCAAAACCCAGCGGCGATTGCGCGAAATGGTAGAGATCCTCAACAAGGTTGAGCCACGGTTTGGATCGGCTCTCATGGCCTACGCTTGGTATCGCTCCGAGCCTCTTTCGGGCTTTTCTGGTCAAACCGCTATGCAACTGGTGCGCGGTGGCCGCGCTGACGATGTGCTGGATTATATTGATGCGGTCGATGCTGGTGTGCATGCCTAACCATGCAATACCATGGTCGGCTCTATCGCGCGCTCAATCCAGTCTATGCGCAAACGCCTTTGTCAGGCCAAGGCGCAGCCCTCTATGGGGGCCGATTCAATCCTAAAGGCATGCCAGCGCTCTATACCTCTCTTTCTATTATGACGGCAGTAAAAGAGGCCAATCAGGTCGGTCGACTACAACCCACCACATTGGTTGCGTACCAGGCAGCATTTGAGAGCCTTTTTGATGGCCGCGATGGGTTTGCCTTGGCTGATCAAGGCTTCAGTCTTGCCGACTTACGAAGCATGTCATGGCGAGATCAAGCCAGGGCTGAAGGTGTGGCACCAACCCAGACCTTAGCGCGGCGTCTCGTAAAGGCGGGCTATAGCGGCCTAATGGTACCCAGCTTTGCCGCTGGGGCGACCGCAGCAGACCTTAATCTCGTTCTCTGGCAATGGAGCGATTGCCCCCCAACCCAACTCGAATTGATTGATGATGAGGGACGTCTGTTGCGGCCGCAGGCCTAGGGGGCTTGCTGCGCCCCAAAATAGCCAACCCCAGACCTCAGCGGGCGGATTCGGAGTCAAAAAGGCGAGCCGTTTTTACTTACCACGGAATGGTAGCGCCCAAATGATCTAGAAAGGCACCTGACTGATCTGGGCAAAGCCCGTCGATGACATCAAGCATCCTTAGGGCAGCGGTCTGAGGCGACTGGACCTGCAGCCCTCCCTTTTGAAACGGTGTCGATAAGCCAGTCTCGACCGTGCCCGGATGTAGCGCGATGCAGACTGCGTTTGGCGAACGCCGCGCCAATTCAACCGCAGCCGTCCTGACAAGCTGATTGAGCGCGGTCTTCGAGGCCCGGTAGCTGTACCAGCCCCCCAGTCGATTATCCTCGATACTGGCAACCCGCGCCGACAGGGTGGCAAAGACGGACTTTCCGGTTCGTGGCAAAAGCGGCAGCACATGTTTCATGATCAGCGCCGGGCCGATGGCATTGATCGCAAAGGCGTGGGCGAGTTTGGCAGCATCCATCTGTCGCCAACTCTTTTCAGGACCTTGACCGTCGTCGTGCAAAAATCCGGTCGCATCGATCACCAGCCGGATTTCACCCTTGCTAGCGGCAAAGGCCGTGGCGCGCTCAAGGCTCGCCTCGTCTAACAGATCAATAGATGGAGACGATCCTCGGCTTAAGGCCACAACATGGTCGAACCGGTCCGAGGCTAGAAGCGCCTTATAGAGCGCATCACCTATTCCGCCGCTGGCCCCAAAGACGACCGCTACGCCTCGGGTTTGAAAAGTGCCTAAACGACTTGTGGGTTGAGTTTCGTCCATGGCCTCTGGCCGTCATCCTGCCGCGCCATGCGCTGTTGCACACTGTTCATAGCCCTTAAGGGCAGACCCTGTCGAACGATAGGCGTGATCAACCCGCCTTGTGTTTGAACCGGCACCACGCAATGGTTCGCATAACGGTTTTAGGAGCGAAACGTGCCAGACCTCGAAGGCCAAACCGCTAATGCGGCGCAGATTGACTACTGGAATAAGACGGCCGGGCAAACCTGGGTGCAATATCAGGACCAGCTTGATCGTCAGATCGAGCCCCTCGGCCTTGAGGGTATAAAGGTTCTAAGTCCTTCAATTGGCGAGCGGATTTTGGATGTCGGCTGTGGTTGTGGACAGACGACCTTGACACTGGCCGAACAGGTCGGACCGACAGGTGCTGTGACCGGGGTGGACATTTCTGCGCCGATGCTTGAGGTCGCACGGGCGAGACCCGTGTCGGACGGGGCGGCCCACCCAACCTTTCTGGAATGTGACGCGCAAACTGCTGAGCTTGGTGAAGGCGTCTATGACGCCATTTTTTCCCGATTTGGGGTGATGTTTTTCAGCGACCCTGTGGCGGCATTTAAGAACATTCGCCGCGCCCTCAAACCTCATGGCCGACTAACCTTTGTCTGCTGGCGGCCCTTCCAAGACAATTTATGGATGAGATTGCCGATGGAGGCTGCCCGTCCATTTCTTCCGCCGCCAACGCCGACCGATCCAGCGGCACCCGGGCCATTTGCCTTCGCCGATGCCGAGCGGGTTCAATCCATCCTAGCACTGGCAGGCTTTAGCGAGATCAGCCTTCGGCCCTTTGACTTGGCGATCGGGGGATCACCGCTTGACCAGACCGTCGCACTGACCTTCCGGGTTGGCCCTCTCGCCTCGGCCTTGAGGGAACAGCCCGACCTAAAGCCGATTGTCGAGGATGCCGTAAGGTCCGCCGTCTCCGCTTACCAGACCCCTCAAGGTATCCTCATGCCTGCCGCGGTCTGGCTCGTCAGCGCGGCTAAGGACTAGGACTATTAATTCAATAACTTAGGCCATAGCCAAAGGGGTACAGGGCCCCGTCCTTGGTGTCCGCATATCCCGGCGAGTCGGGATGCTGCTCAAGGATCGAACTCCGTGTGGCCGGGAGCGCGAAGGGTAAGCGACCGGCTGGCGCAAACTTTCCAGCGATGACATCCAGCTGCGCCCTGTCGCTGACACCAAAGGTCGCGAACAGCGCACCGGCCTGTTTGACACCGCTTTCATCGTCAAGGACATAAGGGTTGCGGAAATAGATCGAAATCACAGCCCGGCTTGGGTCGCCCAGCTCACGAACGGCTGATTGGATCTCTGCCAAGGAGGGCGACATCGTCCAACTCTCAGCCTTTGCCATGTCGGAGAGCGCAAGCATGCTGGACTCCCACGGGAAAGCCCCTCCGAACAATAATCCACTATCTAGGCACCCATCAGGCGCTTCGGCATAGGTCGGCTTGTCCGGAGCATAGACGCAAGGGTCCAGACTTCCCCACGTCGCCTGCCTTTGACCTGTACGCGGGTCGGTCAGTGGAAATTGCGCATCGACCGCCTTGCCACCGGTCGCTGCCGTCTTAGAGGAATAGGCTCTTGCGCCTGCATTGCTCACCTGAACCTTGATCAACAGGGCCTGAGTGCTGGGAGGCACAGGGGGACGTGTCTTCCCATTGCCGTCGATCACCTCAAAGCCCGCTTCACGGGCCGCGTCAGCGTCAAAGCCCATGACATAGACCTGCGCGCGAGGCTTCAATGGCAAAAGGCCGTTGCGGTTTTGAAGCAGGACCATCGAACGGCGCTGCACATCTAGACCAAGCGCTCGGTCGCTGGCCCGGCCGATCTTGAGCTCTGCTGCCTTCGCATCGACATAGGGGTTTTCGAACAGACCGAGACGAAACTGCTCGACCAACAAACGCTCGACCGCAGGATTGATGTTGGCCTTCTCGCTCAGCCTGCCATCATGGACGAGGTCAATGATGGTCTTGTTTTTTGAAAACTCGGAAAGCACGTCTGTCCCACTGCGAATGGCAATGGCTGTACGATCAGACGGGGAATAGGCCTGCTGGGTATCGGGGTTGGTGCGAAAACTCTCGAGGCCCCAGCCGCGTGTTTCGATCACGCCGCTGTCTGAATTGACATAGCCCTTGAAGCCCAGCTTGCCGCGCAAAAGGTCGGTGACGATCTGCTTGGAAAAGGCCATTCCGGTTTCATTGTACTTCACGCCCTCATAGGTCACGGCAATGGGCACGCCGTAATAGGGCATGATCGACGAGGCACCGTGGGCGATGGCGGTGCGGAACGGCTTCAAATGGTACCCGAAACCATAGTTTCCGCTGGGTTCGTTGTACAACTGAGCCTTGCCGAACGTGTAGTGCGGATCCCAGCCCATTTCCTGCGGACCGCCGCCCGGGAAATGTTTCACCGTCAAGGCGACCGAAGAGGCCGGTGAAAGCGATATACCATCGGCGCGGACCGGGCCTTGCAAGCCCTCGATCAGCGTGCCGATAATGTCGGACATCAGGTCCGCATTTTCGGTAAAGGTCTCATGGAAACGGGACCAACGCGGCTCGGTGCCAAGGTCGGCCATGTAGCCATACATACCCCTTAGACCGATTGCAGCCCATTCGCGGCTCATCACGTCCGTGAACTGACGCAAGGGTGCCATATCGCCTTTCAGGCCCAGAGGAACTGTTCCATTTCGGTCAACCGGTGCCCCTGCCCCAAGCGCAGCAGCCGCAAGGCCCGCCTCCTTTGGGAACTCTGTGAAGGCCCCCGCCCCCGCCGAGATCCCGAACATCGGATTGGTCTCGACGTGATTGCGTGCATTGTCCTTAAAGATGCCCGGGACGCCTAAACGTGTCGCTTCCAACCGTTCTTGGACAAGGTTGGTGAAGGTGGCAGCTTGCAGGGGCGTTTGGGCATAGCCTCCGCGCAGAGCAAAGGCATTGAGCGGAACATTGCAGTCTGGCGCTTGTGACACGACCCGAGAGCGCAAGATAAACCGCGTCATCTTTTGATTATCAATCAGGTCGCGGCCACGGGCGGATATAGAGCCGCCGCAGTCGGGATTGTTGGTCGCGATCAGCATCATCCCGGCCTTCTCCTCAAGCGTCATACGCTTCACGAGGTCGCGGGCTCTGCGTTCGGGGGCTAGGCGCCAATCCTCATAGGGATCGAGCCGTCCATTGGCATTGAGGTCTTTAAAAGAAAGACCGTGGCTTTGAATGACCGGCTTTGAGCGGGCTTCCAGGTGCGGCTGTCCAGCATAGGCCGGGCTCACAGCCGCCGCCGTGCAAGCCATCAAGGACATCAAAAATAGACGGCGCATATGGGCCTCGGCTCTAGTTGAGGTGTTTTGAGATGAAAGCGAGATCAGACCGATCGGGAACCCAATCGGATGCGACTACGCCCTGAGGACCAAACAGGCCATGGACCGGGTCAGGGCCTGCGACAACAACGCTGAGTTCATCGGCGCGCGGATCATCCACGGGACCGTTCGCGCCGCGCAAATGCACGATCCAACAGGCAATTGCGGTAAGGATGGCCGGACAATCACGCCCGTTTTGGCGATTAGCGGCAAGGGTCTCAAGCCAGCGTTGCGGGATCTTCTGGCTGCCATCCATGGCGATCTGACTAAGCCGGTGCTTTAGGGCCGGATTGGCAAAGCGCTCTAGGAGGGCCGAGGCATACTGCTCGAGGTCCTGTCCCGGCGCGGTAAGGATGGTTGGGGCGGCCTCTTCGCGCATGAGACGCTCGATCAAAGGTCGAATGGCGGGGTCGCCGATGGCTTGGTGGACGAAGGTGTGACCCTGGCGAAGGCCGATATAGGCAAGGGCCGAATGCGCCCCGTTGAGCATTCTCAACTTTGCCGTCTCATAGGGCCTAACATCGCTGACAATTTCGGCTCCTACCGCTTCCCAGCGCGGACGCGGACCTGCGAACCGGTCTTCAATCACCCATTGGCTAAAGGCCTCGGTCATCACCGCCGCCTCATCAACAAGCCCGATCTGCTCGGCGAGCTCTGCGCGGTCGGTGTCTGTGGTCGCGGGCACGATCCGGTCGACCATGGTCGACGGGCAGGTACATTCGGCCTCAAACCATTGAATGAGCGATGGATCATGGTGATCAAGATATTCGCGCATCAACCGCCCCAGCACGCGCCCATTGTCAGCGAGATTGTCGCAGGACAGCAGGGTCAGCCCGCCGATGCCAGCGTCTCGACGACGACGCATGGCGCTGGAAAGATAGGTGAAAACAGTACCTTCTGCCGCCAGAGACAGATCAAGGCTGCCATCAGGCGCGCGGCAATAGCCCTTTTCCGTGATGGTGAGGCTGACAATATGGGTGGTCGCAGCGGCGAGCAGCGCAATCAAACGCTCAGGCTCATTTGGCGCGACAAGCACATCGCAAATTGCACCGATCAGCCGCGTGGACGAACCCGTGCTCGATCGTTCCGTGACCGTGTAGAGGCCATCTTGCGGGTTCATCTGATTGGCAACCGATGGCGAGCGCAGAGAAACCCCGGCAATCGCCCAGTTTCGATCGCCTAGGCTCATTGCCCGGTCCGTGTACCAAGCCTGATGAGCGCGGTGAAAGGCCCCCACCCCCAGATGGACGATCCCCACCGATTGCGCCGATGGGTCGTACTGTGGACGGATGACATCAGCGGCAAGGTTGCCCGATGAGCGATGGTTCAGCCTCATAGCCGATAGGCTTGCTTGACGAGATTATAGGTCAGGTCCTGCGCCAGCTCGCTGGCTTCCCAGTCCTCCAGCCTATGTTCCATCACCAGCTCAGCGAGGAAGCCGCAATCGATCCGGCGGGCGACGTCATGGCGCGCTGGGATGGATAGGAACGCGCGGGTGTCATCATTGAACCCGACCGTGTTGTAGAAGCCCGCCGTTTCGGTCGTCGCACGACGAAAACGCCGCATTCCTTCTGGACTGTCATGGAACCACCAGGCAGGTCCAAGTTTCAGGCTTGGATAATGTCCGGCCAGAGGGGCCAGTTCGCGCGCATAGGTGCTCTCATCTAGCGTAAACAGAATGAGGGTCAGGCGCGGATCGTTGCCGAACCGGTCCAGAAGCGGCTTCAAGGCGTGGACATAGTCTGTGCGCGTCGGGATATCAGCGCCCATGTCCCGTCCAAACCGCTCAAACAGCCGTGCATTGTGATTTCTAAACGAGCCGGGATGAAGCTGCATGACCAGCCCGTCCTCGATGCTCATGGCCGCCATCTCGGTCAGCATCTGCGCGCGGAACAGCTCGGCCTGAGCGGGCGTGCCCTTGCCCTGACTGACCGTTCTAAAGAGAGCCTCGGCTTCGGATGACGACAGGTCAGCGGTTTGGGCAGTTGGATGGCCGTGATCGGTGCTGGTCGCTCCCATCTTGGCAAAGAAGGCCCGGCGCTGGCGATGGGCCGACAGGTAGCCTTGCCAAGACAGGCAGTCCTCGCCCGTCAGGTTGGAGAAGGTGTCTAGGTTCTGGCGGAACCCTTCGAACTCAGGATCAATGACAGGGTCCGGCCGATAGGCGGTGACCACCTTGCCGTGCCATCCACTGCTGCGAATTGCGCCATGGTGCTCGAGGCTGTCGAGCGGGCTTTCGGTCGTGGCAATCACCTCGATCCCAAAGCGGTCAAAGAGGCTTCGCGGCCGAAAAGCGTCGGTCGTCAGGGCCTCGGTGATCCTATCGTAATAGAGATCGGCCGTTTGCGCCTCGAGCCGGACTTCGAACCCAAAGGCCTCGGCGAAAACCCAGTCCATCCACGACCTTGTCGGTGTTCCTCGGAACAGATGATAGTGGTCGGCAAAGATCCGCCAAGCGGACCTGGGATCAAACCCGGGATTTCGAACCCCTAGGGATTCCAAGGAAACGCCCTGCGAATAGAGCATCCTGAACACATAATGGTCGGGCACCAGCAACAGTTCAGCAGCATTGCCAAAGGCTTGGTTGGTGGCAAACCACGACGGATCCGTGTGCCCGTGGGGAGACACGATGGGCAGGGCCTTGATCGAGTCGTAGAGGTCACGCGCGATCTGGCGCGTCGCAGGATCTGCCGGAAACAACCGATCAGGATGGAGCGTTAAGGGACGGGTCATGCGGTCAACCACCCGGTGCTGCGGCCAAAGGCCAAAAGCCGTTCAGGCCAGTCCGCTAGCGGAAGGCCGCGAGTATTACGCAGGCCAAATCCGTGGCCGCCCTTGGCAAAGAGATGGGTTTCGGCCGCAATGCCACGTGCCACCAGCGCTGACCTGAGCGCTAGGCTGTGGTCTGGACTGACCAAGGGATCATCTTCGGCATGGACCAGAAAATGGGGCGGTGCATTTTTGGGCACATTAAGATGGGGCGAATGGCGGGCCATCGTTTCGGCCGAAAGCGCTCGGCCAAACAGCGCCTCTCCGGGAGCACCCTTACCCGACAAGAGCTCAATCTTGACCGCTGGATAGATCGGTGCGGCAAGGTCTGGCCGCGCGGAAAGCTGATCGGCGGCATCCTGCGCAACATAGGTAGGACGGTCAAATTGCGCCGCAAGGTTGGCACACAGGTGCCCGCCTGCAGAAAAACCCATCAC
>CALFYB010000038.1 GCA_937952995.1 uncultured Caulobacteraceae bacterium | reverse complement strand
AATCTTCCCTCTCTGGGGGAAGTACCGGCGAAGCCGGGGTAGGGGGTCTTGATCCCCTTAAGCCCCGCCGAGTTCCCCGCGAAGGCGGGGATCTAGACGAGGGCCAACTACCGTTCCGTTCTAGAAGCCTCTGGGTCCCCGCCTGCGCGGGGAACTCGGGATTTGCTAGCTTGCCATTTATTGGCGCGTCGACAGGCTCAGCATAAGTAAGATTGAGAGGGACGGGTTGCCCCACCCCCAACCTTCTAAACCTAAATATACCGACGCAGCGACCGTGCCAGTTCGGAAGGACCGTTGCGGACCTTCTTTTGCTGGGGCTGGTAGGCCACCCGGGCATGTTCGCCGCAATAGGGGCCTTCAGACGAGCGACGACCGCAGAAACTGAAGCTGTCCGTTGCAGGATCGCCAATCGGCCATTTGCACATATGCGCGCCGAGGGTCAGCACCGTGGCTGAGCCTGGCTCTTCATTATAGATCGCCGGGGCGCTGTAGCTCGGAGCCGGAGCGGCGGCTGTGATGGGCTGCGACACGGGCTCAGCGCGACGAACGGGCGCTGCGGGTGCGGCTGCCGCAGGGCGTGCGGGGCGCGGGGCCTTGAACACGGTACGAGCAGGTTGCGAGGGAGCCGCGCGGCCCGATAGGCCCAGACGGTGAACCTTGCCAATCACGGCATTGCGGGTCACGCCACCCAATTGCTTTGCGATCTGGCTTGCGCTCAGACCATCCAGCCAGAGTTTCTTCAGCAATTCGACTCGTTCATCAGTCCAGCTCATATTGCCTCCGCCCACCTGGGTTCTATCAGCTTCGCCCACCCCCGCCGGGTTCGGAACGCTGAAACTAAATCTTGTGTACGCCCTTGCCCCCATGAGGGGCTGCACTACCAGATATCGTAAACGAAAGATTAAGGGACACAATAGGCGCCCGTGCGTCTGTCCACAGGATCAACATATAGAGGGTGCCGAATCTCGGGATTAAATTCCCGTTCGTTGGCAACTTGCGAAATCTGCGCAATCGGGGCACACCAAGGACATGACCGATCTCGCGCGCTCTCCCGTTATCCCGCCAGCACCCCGTGACTATAACGGCGTCAATTGGCGCGGCATGTACACCCTCTATGCCCGCGAGGTGCGGCGCTTCTGGAAGGTGGGCATGCAGACCGTGGCAGCGCCTGTGGTCACGACCCTGCTCTATATGCTGATCTTCGTCGTCGCCATGCGCGGGGCCAGCCCGCCGATCCATGGAACACCCTATGCCCAGTTCGTGGCGCCGGGCCTGATCATGATGGCGATCTTGAACAATTCGTTCGCCAATGCCTCGTCCAGCCTGATCCAAGCCAAGATCATGGGCCTGACCCCAGACTTCCTGACGCCGCCCTTGGCCCCGATTGAGCTTTTGGCAGGATTTGGTCTTGGGGCCGCAACGCGCGGTGTCTTTGTCGGCTTTGTCACAGCCGTGGCCGTCACGCCCTTTGCCCATTGGAACATCGCCCACCTGTGGGCCGTGGTCTATTTCGCGGTGGCTGCAGCGCTGATCTTAGGTCTGGTCGGTATCATTGCCGGTCTCTGGTCAGAAAAGTTCGATCACCTCGCAGCGGTGACCAACTTTATCATCATGCCGATGACGTTCCTGTCCGGGACCTTCTATCTGGTTGATCGCTTGCCAGAGCCGTTCCGGTCAGCCTCGCATTTCAACCCGTTCTTCTATCTGATCGATGGCTTCCGCTATGGCTTTATCGGCCAGGCGGATGGATCGGTCGGCACCGGTGTGGCCGTGACTTCTGGCATTGTGGTTGTCTTGACCCTCGTCTGCTGGCGTCTGTTCACTATCGGCTATCGCCTGAAAAGCTAAGTTGCGGCGATTTTGTCGCTTCAGGGCGACAATCGCGACCGAAATGGGCCTTTGCGACAGTCCTGAGATTGACAGAGGGCCGTTCCATCGCGACAAGCCATAGTCTTCCAGTCCTCGGTTCACCGCCGGGGACGTTCGCATTTGGGAGGCCTTATCGTGTCTGGCCCAGTCGCTTCATCCTCATCTCCTACAGCCCACCTGATGGGCGTTTATGGTCGCGCGCCTCTGGCGTTCGAACGAGGAGAAGGCGCGCGATTGATCAGCACTGAGGGCGAGGCCTATCTGGACTGCGTGGCCGGTATTGCCACCAATGCGCTGGGCCATGCCCATCCGCGTCTGGTCGAGGCGGTTAAGACCCAGTCCGAGAAGCTGTGGCACGTCTCCAACATCTTCCGCATTCCTGAGCAGGAAAAGCTGGCCGACCGTTTGACGGCGGAAAGCTTTGCCGATGTGGTGTTCTTCACCAATTCTGGCTCTGAAGCCATCGAGACGGCGCTGAAGCTGGCCCGCAAATATCACGCGGCCAAGGGTCAGCCTGAGCGGATCGACATCATCACCTTCGAAGGGGCCTTCCACGGCCGGACCTATGCAGCGGTGAATGCTGGTGGCAACGCGGCCTATCTTGACGGTTTTGGCCCGCGCCTGCCCGGTTTCATCCATCTGCCCTTCGGCGACCATGAGGCGCTCAAGGCTGCGATTGGCCCGACGACCGCTGCGATCCTGATCGAGCCTGTGCAGGGCGAAGGCGGAGCCCGTGCGGTGCCGGACCATTGCCTGCGCGGCCTGCGCGAGCTTTGCGACCAAGAGGGCATCTTGCTGATCTATGACGAGGTCCAGTGCGGCCTTGGCCGGACCGGAAAGCTGTTCGCCTATGAATGGTCGGGCGCGGCCCCGGACGTCATGTGCTTGGCCAAGGCGCTCGGGTCAGGCTTCCCCGTGGGGGCTTGCCTTGCCACCACGGATGCGGCCAGCGGCATGATCGTCGGCGCTCACGGCTCGACCTTTGGCGGCAATCCCTTGGCCATGGCTGTGGGCTTTGCGGCTGTGGATGAGATCTGCAAACCCGAAACGATGGACAATGTCCGCGAGGTATCAGCCTATCTGAGCCAACAGCTCAACGGCCTGCGTGACCGCTATCCGGATGTCATCGTCGATGTGCGCGGTCGCGGCCTCCTGATCGGTATCAAGCTGGTGCCAAACAATCGCGAGTTTATGGTCATGGCGCGTGATCACAAGCTGCTGGTTGCAGGCGGCGGTGACAACTGTATTCGCCTTCTGCCCCCGCTGACCTTGACCCTTGATGAGGCCCAAGAGGCGATCGGCAAGATCGAACGGACCTGTGATCAGGTGCGCCAAAACGCGGCAAAGGCCTAGGCCCAACTCCATTTCACAAATTCCATGAACCGTCCCGTCATTCGTACGGGGCGGTCAGAGGGAGTTTTCTTATGACCCTTTCTGTTCCTACCCCTCGGCACTTTATCGACCTCTGGCGCATGGATGCGGCCAGCCTTCGGGTGATCCTTGACGATGCTCACGCGCGAAAGGCCGCGCGTTTGGGCTGGGGCAAGGCGGCGGTGGATGCCGACGCTCCGGCCAAAGACCGGACCTTGGCCATGATCTTCGAGAAGAACTCGACCCGCACACGCTTCTCGTTTGACGCGGCCATTCGCCAGCTCGGCGGGGCCAGCATCATCGCCAATGCCTCGGACATGCAGCTTGGCCGCGGCGAGCCTATTGAGGACACGGCAAGGGTCCTGTCGCGGATGGTCGATGCGGTGATGATACGCGCCAATAATCACGACGACGTCGAGCGGTTCGCGCAGGTCGCCACCGTGCCCGTGATCAATGCCCTGACCAATCGCAGCCACCCCTGCCAGATCCTCGCGGACCTTCAGACCTTTGAAGAACATCGCGGGCCGGTGGCAGGCAAGACCATCGCCTGGGTGGGTGACGGCAACAATGTCTGTTCCAGCTTCATCCATGCCGCCAGCCAGTTCGGCTTTCGCCTGACCATCGCCTGCCCGCCCCAGTATCATCCTGACCTGAAGGACCTTGCCCGTGCGGCGGAACTTGGGGCCAAGGTCGAGATGACCGACGATCCCCGCGCCGCTGTTGACGGGGCCGACTGCGTCGTCACCGATACTTGGGTCTCGATGGGCGACACCGATCACGAGCAGCGGCTGGCCGCTTTCGAGCCCTATCAGGTCGATGAGGCCTTGATGTCCCTAGCTGCGCGCGACGCCCTGTTCTTGCACTGCCTGCCCGCCCATCGGGGAGAAGAGGTGTCCGACGCAGTGATCGACGGTCCCCAGTCCAAGGTTTTTGATGAGGCTGAGAACCGCATCCATGCGCAAAAGGCTGTTCTGGCCTGGTGCTTTGGGGCCATTGGATAGGAAAGGCGGCGCGTGGCTCGCACTTTGAGCCGCAGCGCCCTATATTGCGACCATGACCGACCTGCCCACCGCTGAAACCGCCCGTCCCACCGACGATCTTGTCGCCGCCTTCCAGATCGAGCGAGAGCCCGTGCGTGGCCGCATCGCCCGCATGAGCGAGGTGGTCCACGACATCCTGACCCGCCATGACTATCCCGAGCCGGTCGCCAACCTGCTGGGCGAGGCCTGTACCTTGGCCGCTCTGGTGGGCGCGAGCTTGAAGTTCGATGGCCGTCTGATCATGCAGGCGCAGGGCGATGGCCCCGTGCGTTATGTGGTGGCCGATTATGACACGGTCGGGGGCTTGCGCGGCTATTGCCGTTATGACGCCGACCGCGTGGCCGAAATCAGCACCGGCTTTGTGCGTCCGGGGGCCAAGAGCCTGTTGGGTGATGGTCTGTTCATCATGACCGTCGATCAGGGCCCCGATATGGAGCGCTATCAAGGCGTTACGGCCATTGAAGGCGAAACCCTCGCCCTCTGTGCCGAGCAATATTTCGCCCAGTCTGAACAGACCCCGACCCGTATTCGGCTGGCGGTTGGCCAACTTCAAACTGACGCGGGCCTCGCTTGGCGCGCTGGCGGTATGGTCTTGCAGAACATTGCCGGGGATGATGCCCGTGGCTCGACCGACGAGGCGTGGGACCGGTCCCAGGCCCTGTTCGAGACGGTGGGGGAAGACGAGCTGATCGACCCCGCCGTGCCGCCCGAACTGCTGCTCTATCGGCTGTTCCATGAGGACGGCGTGCGGATGTTCGAGCCTAAGGCTCTGAGCGCCATGTGCCGCTGCTCGTCCGAACGTATCCTGTCGGTCTTGAAGTCGTTCTCCGACGAGGAGCGCGTCGACATGGTCGAGGATGACGGCGTCATCCGCGTCACCTGCGAATATTGCTCACGCATCTATGATGTCGACCCCGAAGAGGTCGCAACGCCTGCCTCTTGATGGGCCCGCCGCCGGATAGGGAAGGGTCCCCGAAGGGACCCCGGCCTGTCAATCGACGATGGATGAGTAGATGATGCTCTTCAGCTGACCCCGGAAATTGAAGGTCGAGGAGGGCATGAGCTGGGTCATGAACACCATGCTCAGATCTTCTTTGGGGTCCACCGAGAAGATGGTCGAGGCCGCTCCGCCCCAATAATAGTCTCCTTGGCCCAGAACGCCCGCCGCGACCTGATCCATGACCATGGCAAAGCCGAGGCCAAAGCCGACGCCTGAATTGGAGGTCTCTGAAAAGGCTCCGACCGCTGTCTGGGTCAGGTCTTGACCATCCTTGAGGTGGTTCATGTGCATCATGGCCAAGGTGCGAGGTCCGACGATCCGCGCGCCTTCCAACTCCCCGCCCCGGCGCAGCATCTCGCAGAACCGCATATAGTCAGCCGTCGTGCCGGTCAGTCCGCCGCCGCCGGAATAGAAGCCCGGCGCTTGGCGATAGGCGCTGGTTTGCGGGTCATCGATCAGCTTGAGGGTCTTGTCCTCATTGCGGCTGTAGTTGGCAGCCAGCCTGTGGTGCTTTGCGGGGTCGACGTGGAAGCTGGTATCGACCATGCCGAGGGGATCGAAGATGGTCTCTTGCAGATATTGCGCGAACGGCTTGCCCGAGATGATCTCGACCAAGGCCCCGCAGACGTCGGTGGCGAGGGAATACATCCACCTTTGGCCGGGTTGATAGACCAGAGGGGTCTGGCTGAGCTTGTTCATGAAGCTCATCATATCGTCGCTGCCGCCAAAGCTACGCACCTTCAGCCCGCGATAGATGTGGTCGACAGGGTGCTGGACCCCAACGCCGGGCAGGCCTCCGCCATAGGTCAGGCCGCCGGTATGGCGTAGCATGTCGCGGATACTGACCGGCCGGTCCAGCGGCTCGGTCTTCATGGTCTCGCCCTCGCCCGACACATAGACCCGCTGATTGGCCCAAGACGGCACAAAGCGTGACACAGGGTCGTCGAGCTGGAAAAGGCCCTTTTCAAAGAGGGTCATGAGCGCAATCGAAGTGATCGGCTTGGTCATGGAATAGATGCGGAAGATCGTGTCGTCCGCCATCGGCTTGCCTGCGGCCATATCCATCTGGCCATAGCTGCGGAAGAAGGCCTGATGACCATGACGAGCCACGGCCACCTGACAGCCCGCGATCCGGCCCTTATCGATATATTCGCGCTGAAGGTGGTCGCTGATCCGCTCTAGGCGTGTGAGATCAAAGCCGCTGGGGTGTGACATCTGTTGGTCCCTTGGGGCGCTCGGCCCTTATCATTGTCTTTAGCGGTCACGCTAAACACTCCGTCTCAGACTGACCAGAGGATTCAGCAGCGAAACTTGCGGTCGCTCACTGGACCGCGAGGCGCTTATCTGTACAATGATTAGATAACGATTTTCGGGAGCAGTTCGATGAGTGACGGTGCCAACGATATCACTGCGCAGGCCAAGGCCCGTGCATGGTCGATGCCGATTGAAGATATCAATGTCGCTGATCCGGAGCTGTTCCGCACCAACAGCTTCTGGCCCTATTTCGAGCGCCTGCGCAAAGAGGACCCCGTCCACTACTGCAAGGAGCACGAGTTCGGCCCCTACTGGTCGATCACCAAGTACAACGACATCATGTTCGTGGACACGAACCACCAGCTGTTCTCGTCGGAGCCGTCGATCACGATCGCCGACCCTAAGGATGATTTCCAGCTGCCCATGTTCATCGCCATGGACCAGCCCAAGCACGACCTGCAGCGCAAGGTCGTCAGCCCCATCGTCTCGCCCGCCAATCTGGGCCGGCTGGAGAGCACCATCCGCGAGCGGGTCAACACCATCTTTGACGGCCTGCCTGAGGGGGAAACCTTCGATTGGGTGGACAAGGTCTCGATCGAGCTGACCACCCAGATGCTGGCCACCCTGTTCGACTTCCCGTGGGAAGATCGCCGCAAGCTGACCTACTGGTCTGACATCACCACGGCGGGCCCATCCTCGCCCCTGTTCGTGTCCATAGAGCATCGCCGCGCCCAACTTATGGAATGCGCGCAATATTTCATGGGCCTGTGGAACGAGCGGGTGAACCTGACCGAGCCTGGCAATGACCTGATCTCGATGCTGGCCCACGGCGAGGCCACACGCAACATGGACCGCATGGAGTTCTTGGGGAACCTGTTGCTGCTCATCGTCGGCGGTAATGACACGACCCGCAACTCTCTGACGGGCGGCGTGCTGGCCCTCAACGAGAACCCGGCCGAATATGACAAGCTTCGGGCTGACCCATCCTTGATCCCCAACATGGTCTCGGAAATCATCCGCTGGCAGACCCCGCTGGCCCATATGCGCCGCAACGCGCTGCAGGATGTGGAGCTGGGCGGCAAGACCATCAAGAAGGGCGATAAGGTCGTCATGTGGTACGTCTCGGGCAACCGCGACGACGAGGTAATCGAGAACGCCGACAGCTTCATCATCGACCGCGCCCGCGCCCGTCAGCACCTGTCCTTCGGCTTCGGCATCCACCGCTGCGTGGGTAACCGTCTGGCCGAGATGCAGCTCAAGATCGTCTGGGAAGAGATCCTCAAGCGTTGGAGCTTCGTCGAAGTGATGGGCGAGCCTGAGCGCGTGCCCTCATCCTTCGTCAAGGGCTACCAGACCCTGCCTGTGCGTCTGCACAGGTAGGATCGGTGCGGCTCAAAGCCTAGTCGCGCAGAAGTTCGTTGATGCTGGTCTTGCTGCGCGGTTTGAATCAACAGTTGATGGACGAAGCCGCAGCACGAACCTGATCAACCGCAACAAAAGCTGGCCTTTGAGTCAGATTATCTGGCTTGAAGTACTTCAGTTGTGACTTGATCTGACGATCCGCTAACTTGCGCGGCTTTTCGTCAGATCAAACCGAAACGACCGCCTGTATTATTTAAACGCTGACCGCAGTTCACGCACACCGAGTGCCAGTACACGGGCATCTGCACCCACAGCAACAAAGGTGCAACCAAGCTCAAGATAGCGCTTGGCAAGCGTGCGGTCAGGCGTCAAAATACCGGCTGCTTTTTTATGCTTCAAAATCACAGCAATTGATTTTTCAATTGTGCTGACCACATCAGGATGGCCTGGATTACCCAAGTGACCCAGCGCAGCTGACAAATCTGAAGGGCCTAAAAACACCATGGTCGAAAG
>CALFYB010000037.1 GCA_937952995.1 uncultured Caulobacteraceae bacterium | reverse complement strand
ATGATGCGCAATTGGCTGGGTTTATAAGCCCCCATTTCAAAGGCCAAGAATAATCATTTTACTTACTGAGGTATTTATTGTAAGAATATAAATTCTAAAGTAGTGGGAATGAATCATTCACAGATCGTATAAATGAATTTAAGCATAGGCAATGAAAAAAATATTAAGTTTTTTAATTTCGAATAATTTACAAAAAATTAATATAGTAACTAATAATGATCCTGTTAATAGATTTGGAAAGCGACCCGGCCAAGAAGCAGCAGGAAAGATTAAAAATTTATTATTTACATTAAAATCAATATTTATTATATTTTTTTTGAATAGTTTAAATTATTGATCGTTATTGTACTTATAATTACATTATTAAAAATAATAATAGAAGAATTTACAGTGAGATTTTCAAATTTTTGTCGCTTTCAATCTGTTGGATAGTCAGGCCCGCTTTAATGGGCGGCGCGACGCTGGGCTAACGCCGCGACTCCCAGCGAAAACAGTGATGGTATGGGGGGAAGGAGCGATGGCTCCCCGGGCAGGACTCGAACCTGCGACAAGTCGGTTAACAGCCGACTGCTCTACCAACTGAGCTACCGGGGATCAGCAATCGCTGAGGGAGGCACCGTATAGGATGGACATTCGGGCGGCGCAAGCGTCCGATGCATGTTCTGTGACAAAAAAAGAGCCCGACACGAGGCCGGGCTTTATGAAGTCGTGATGGTGGGTTGTCTTCTCAGAAGACCCGCTGAAATTGCGCCGCGTCGGTTAATCAGAGATTAAAGTTAACGGCCGCGAAAGGCTGTTTCGCAGAAATTTCGCAATCTATTAAGCGCTGAAGGGCGGGGGAGTTGGAGGCCTGGTCGAGATTCGAACTCGAGTACACGGCTTTGCAGGCCGCTGCGTAACCACTCCGCCACCAGGCCATCCGGTGTTACTTTCGGCACGAGGCCGTTAGCGGAGGGCGTTGGCTATCAGAACAAATTGCGCGGGGCAATGGGCAGTCTGTCGGTTGATGATCAAACATGGCTAAGCGTGCATTGCCTTTCGGGTCGCCACGGACCTATAAGCGGGTAAATCACACCACCAGCACAGAGTCTGGCTCTGGGCTGCCGACGCAAGGCATGGGTTTCATGACGTTTGATTTTCGCGCCGCTAGACTGACGATGGTCGAGAGCCAGGTTCGCACCAGTGATGTGACCGACACCGACCTTCAAGATGCTATGCGGACCATCCCTCGCGAGCGCTTTTGTCCGGAAGGCAAGGCGTTCCTTGCCTATGCCGAAACCGAGATCGAATATGCGCCCGGCCAGTTCTTGATGGCGCCGCGCGATATTGCCAAGCTGCTGCAGCTTCTTAAGCCCCGTTCGGGTGAGACCGCTCTGGCCATTGCGGCCCCCTATGCCGCCGCCGTGCTGCGCCAGATGGGCCTGACGGTGGTGGAGCAGGGCGCGAATGATCCCGTCGCCAAGGCAGCCTATGATGTCATCGTGTCCGAGGGCGCTGTGCATCACGCCCCGCAGGCTTGGCTCGATGGACTGAACGCCTCTGGCCGCATGGGCGTGGTTGAGCGCTCTGGTCCTATGGGCAAGGCCAAGATTTTTGTGCCAGCCGAAGAAGGGTTCGGTGCGCGCGACGGATTTGACGCCGCCCCGCGTTTTATTAGCGGCTTTGAACCCAAAGTCAGTTTCGCCCTTTGATCGCCAAGGGGATGACGGCCATCGGCCGGTTGTGAATAAAGCTTAATTCGCCTTGGCTAATCAGGCACGCTAAATAGATATGACAAGATGGGAGATCTAAGAGATCATCCCCTAGGTTGATCAGGGAATAGTTCGATGCGCTCCAGCCTCCGTCAGATTCTTTCGACCGCCGTTGGCGCGGCGGCGCTCATGGGGGCCTTTGTCGCTCCGGTTGCGGCCGAGACCTTGCCCGAGGTCATCGCCTTGGCCTACCAGTCCAATCCCACCCTGCTGTCGCAGCGCGCTCAGCTTCGCGCTCAGGAAGAGACCTACAATCAAGCCCGCAGCGGCTTTCGTCCGACGGTGTCACTGGGCGCGTCGAACCGCGACACCAACACCCAGGGCGGCCCTGACTATTCCTACAATTCCGCCAGCATAACCGCTTCGCAGGCGATCTTTACCGGCGGCCGGACCTCAAATGCCTTGCGCTCGGCGGAGGCTCAGATCTTGGCCGCTCGCGCCGGTCTTCGCCGCACCGAAGCCTCGGTCATGCAGACCGTGATCCAAGCCTATATCGACGTGCGCCGGGACATGGAAAGCCTGCGCATCCGTCAAGAGAATGTCGCGGTTCTGAAGCGCCAGCTCGAAGAGGCTAAGGCGCGCTTCGAAGTCGGTGAAATCACCAAGACTGACGTCAATCAGGCGGCGGCTCGCTATGCTGCCGCTCAGGCCCAACTGGCCGCCGCTCAATCGCAGCTGGCCAGCAGCCGCGCGGGCTATACCTCGGTCGTGGGCCAAGCGCCCGGTGATCTGGCTCAAGAGCCAGAACTGAGCCAAATCCCAGCCTCGGTCGATGAGGCTTTCGCCAATGCCGAGCGCAATAGCCCCATCCTGCAGCAGGCTGACTATGCCGAGCAGGCGTCGCGCGCCCGCATTGATGCGGCCAAGTCGGAAATGATGCCTTCGGTGTCGTTGCAGGCCCAATTGGCATTCACCGATCAGGCGGGAGCCTTGTCGGGCCGCAATTCGGGCAATTATGACCGCAACCTGACGACCTCAGCCGTGGTTTCGCAGCCCTTGTTTACCGGAGGCGTGACCGCATCGCGCATTCGCCAAGCGGTCGAGACCAATGTCAGTGATCGTCTGCAGATGGATGTGGCGCACCGGTCGGTGGTCCAGTCTGTCTCGCAAGCCTGGGCGCAACTGTTGGCAACCCGCAGTGCCATCACCGCAAACGAAGAGCAGGTTCGCGCAACGACGGTCGCCTTTGAAGGCACTAAGCAGGAAAACCAAGTCGGCCTGCGCACCACGCTGGACGTGCTGAACGCCGAGCAAGAACTGCGCAACGCCCAGCTTTCGCTGGTCAATGCTCGTCGCGATTCTTATCTGGCCGGTGCACAGCTCTTGAACGCTATGGGCGCGCTGGAGGCTCGCAATCTCAGCGCCGGCGTGACGGTCTATGACGCCGAAGGGCGCTTCAAGTCGATCAAGTCTGGCTGGACCATCACCCCTTGGGACAAGGTTGTTGAGGCCATCGACGGCATTGGTTCGCGCAAGATTGAGTCGCGCCAGCCCGCCGAAGACGCTCCAATCGCTACCGCCAAGCCAAGCGGCGGCCGCTAGAGCCGCCACTGCGCCATAAATTATGCCGATTTAGGGCCTTTAGGGTGCTTAATTGGGTGTGTTTCGATCTTCGAAATTGCCACTAGCGCCGCGCGCGCTTAGCCTATGTCCTGTTGCTCGCCTTAACCCTGCCGACGGTGGCCCTGCTCATGTCCGATCCCACTTCCCAAGAACCGACCATGGAGGAGATTCTCGCCTCGATCAGGCGGATCATCTCTGAGGATGAGGTCCCTTCGGAGGGTGGAGGCGACGAGCCAGAGGCTGAACCCGAAGAAGAGGCCGAGGCCGAGCCAGACTACGAGCCTATGGAAGAGGCGTTCGAAGAGCCTGAGCCTGAGGCGCTTCCTATGACAATGGTTGCGCCGGTGTTCGACGACGAGGACGATATTCTCGATCTGACCGAACCCTACAAGGCCCAAGAGCCTGAGCCGGTGTTTCAATCTGACGATCTGGAGGCCTATGCGCCGCCGCCTCGACCCGCGCCGATGCCTGTGGTCGAAGAGGCCATTGTCAGCCAAGTCGCTGAGGCCGCTGCAGCCTCGGCCTTCGGTCATCTGGCGCAGACCATCGCTATGCCGGGCCATGGCCGGACCCTCGAAGATGTGGTTCGCGAGCTGCTCCGTCCCTTGCTGAAGACCTGGCTTGACGAGAATCTTCCTACCATCGTCCAGGCGACGGTCGACGAAGAGGTGGCGCGAATCTCGCGTCGCCGCCTCTAAGCCTCGTCAAACAGGCTTTTAAGCCCGAAATTCCCTAGGTCGCCCCGTCGATAGGCTGCTAAGCGGCTTCGCAATCGCCGTGGGGGGCTGCTATAGATTGGCAACGGCGCATCAACCGCGCCGATGTGATTGGTCATGCTCGAAAAAACCTACGATCCCAAATCCGCCGAACCTCGTCTCTACGCCCAGTGGGAAAATTCCGGGGCGTTTCAGCCCTCGGATGACCCGGAAGCTGAACCGTTCAGCATCGTCATCCCGCCGCCGAATGTGACGGGGTCGCTGCATGTCGGCCATGCCCTGAACAATACGCTACAAGATGTGCTGACGCGCTTTGAGCGGATGCGCGGCAAGGCGGCTCTGTGGCTGCCGGGCACCGACCATGCCGGTATCGCGACCCAGATGGTGGTTGAGCGGCAATTGGCTGCTGAGGGTGGACCCACGCGCCGCGAGCTTGGCCGCGAAGCCTTTGTCGAAAAGGTTTGGGAATGGAAGGCGACGTCGGCGGGATCGATCCAAAACCAGCTGCGCCGTCTTGGCGTGTCCTGCGACTGGAGCCGCGAGCGCTTTACCCTCGATGAGGGCCTGTCCGACGCCGTGCGCAAGGTCTTTGTCACGCTGCACAAGCAAGGCCTGATCTATCGCGACAAGCGTCTGGTCAATTGGGACCCGCAGTTCCAAACCGCCATTTCCGACCTCGAGGTCGAGCAGCGCGAGGTCGATGGCTTCTATTGGCATTTCGCCTATCCACTCGAGGATGGCTCGGGCGAGATCGTGGTCGCGACCACCCGTCCTGAAACCATGCTGGGCGACACGGCTGTGGCCGTGCATCCGAAGGATGAGCGCTATCAGCACCTGATCGGCAAGTTCGTGCGCCTGCCGATCGTTGGACGTCTGATCCCGATTGTTGCCGATGAATATGCCGACCCTGAAAAGGGCTCTGGCGCGGTGAAGATCACCCCGGCTCATGATTTCAACGACTTCCAGGTCGGTAAGCGCAACAATCTGCCGCTGATCAACATCCTTGACGATTTCGGCAAGATCGCGGGCGATGTGCCTGCGGACTATGTTGGCCTCGACCGATTTGTCGCCCGCAAGGCCATTGTCGCCAAGTTCGAAGAGCTCGGTCTGCTGCGTGAGATTGAAAAGACCCGTCATACGGTGCCGCATGGCGACCGCTCTGGCGTGGTGATTGAGCCCTATCTGACCGATCAGTGGTTCGTCGATGCCCACACCTTGGCTCAACCGGCCATCAAGGCGGTAGAGCAGGGCGATACGGTCTTTGAACCGCGCAATTGGGAAAAGACCTATTTCGAATGGCTCCGCAACATTGAGCCTTGGTGCGTCTCGCGCCAACTCTGGTGGGGCCATCGTATTCCGGCCTGGTACGGACCTGACGGCACCATCTTTGTTGAGGAAACCGAGGCTGAAGCCAAGGCAGCGGCACTGGCCCACTATGGCAAGGCAGAGGCCCTGCATCAGGACGAAGATGTTCTGGACACCTGGTTCTCGTCGGCGCTTTGGCCGTTTTCGACCATGGGCTGGCCCAAGGATACCGAGGATCTCAAGCGGTTCTATCCGACCCATACGCTGGTCACCGGCTTTGACATCATCTTCTTCTGGGTTGCCCGGATGATGATGATGGGCCTGCATTTCAAGGGTGAAGTGCCGTTCAAGCGGGTCTTCATCAACGCGCTGGTCCGCGATGAAAAGGGCCAGAAGATGAGCAAGTCCAAGGGCAATGTCCTTGATCCGCTCGAACTGGTCGATGAATTTGGCTGCGATGCCCTGCGCTTTACCCTGACGGCGATGTCGGGGCAGGCACGTGATATTAAGTTGTCCAAGCAACGTATTGAAGGTTATCGCAATTTCGGCACCAAACTGTGGAACGCCGCGCGCTTTAGCCAGATGAACGAGTGTCTGCGCGAAGAGGGTTTTGACCCTGCCGCTGCCAAGCAGATCATCAATCGCTGGATCCGGGGCGAGACGGTCAAGACGGTCCAGACCGTTACCAAGGCCTTTGAAAACTGCGCCTATGACGTGGCTGCCAATGCGCTCTATCGCTTTGTCTGGAACGTGTTCTGCGACTGGTACCTAGAGCTGGCCAAGCCGATCTTGAACGGCGACGACATGGAGGCCAAGGCCGAGACCCGCGCGACGGCGGCCTGGGCTCTGGATGTGTGCCTAAAGCTGCTGCACCCCGTCATGCCCTTCGTGACCGAAGAGCTGTGGAGCAAGCTGGCCGAGTTTGGTGCGCCGCGCGATAGCATGCTGATCAGCGCCAAATGGCCGGTCTTCCCGGACGCTTGGGTTGATGCCGAGGCTGAGGCCGAAATTGGCTGGGTCATCGACTTGGTCAGTGAAGTACGCTCGATCCGTTCGGAAATGAATGTGCCGCCGTCGGCCCGTGCGCCCTTGACGCTGATCGGGGCCGGCGAGGTCGCACGCGGTCGTCTGGCGCGCAATCGCGATTTG